>NZ_LSIS01000031.1:0-8902 GCF_001556365.1 Blastomonas sp. CCH1-A6
ACGCGCGAGGAACGGCTGGCACGGATCGAGAAGGCGCGCAAGCTGACCCGCGATTCCGGGGCGGACGCGCTGATCGTCGGCGCAGGCACGAGCCTGCGCTATTTCGCGGGCGTCTCCTGGGGCGGGACCGAGCGGCTGGTCGCGCTGCTGATCCCGGTCAGCGGCGATCCCATCATGATCGCGCCCTATTTCGAACTGGGATCGCTTCAGGCCGAACTGGCGATCGAGGTCGAGATCCGCCTCTGGCAGGAGGACGAATCGCCGACCGCCCTGGTCGCCGACGCCTGCCGCGCCTGGAATGTCACCACGCTCGCGATCGACCCGGCATTGCCCTTTCTGTTCGTCGACCGGATCGCGAAAAGCGCGCCGGGCGTCACGCTGACCAGCGGTGCGCCTGCGATCGATGGCTGCCGCATGCACAAGTCGCCTGCCGAGATCGCGTTGATGCAACAGGCCAAGTCGATGACGCTCGAGGCGCATCGCCGCGCCGCGCTGATCCTGCGCGAAGGCATCAAGGCCAGCGAGGTGATCCGCTTCATCGGGGACGCGCACCGCGCGATGGGCGGACCGGGCAGTACCTTCTGCATGGTGCAGTTCGGGCGCGGATCGGCCTTTCCGCACGGCCTGCCAGGCGATCCCGAGCTACACGAAGGCGACATGGTACTGATCGACACCGGGACCACCGTCCACGGCTATCATTCGGACATCACGCGCAGCTATGTCTTCGGCACGCCGAATGACGAGCAGCGCCGCATCTGGGATCTGGAACATGCCGCGCAGGCCGCCGCCTTCGATGCCGCCCAGCCCGGCGCGCCGTGCGAGAGCGTCGATGCCGCCGCGCGCCGCGTGCTCGAGGCTGCAGGGCTCGGCCCCGACTATGCGCTGCCCGGCCTGCCGCATCGCACCGGCCACGGCATCGGCCTTTCGATCCACGAACCCGCCTATCTGGTCCGCGGCGACACGACGCCACTTGGCCCAGGCATGTGCTTCTCCAACGAGCCGATGATCGTCATCCCCGACCGCTTCGGCATCCGGCTGGAGGACCATTTCTACATGACCGACGACGGGCCGCGCTGGTTCACCGAGCCGCAACCCGCGATCGACGCGCCGTTCGGCTGACAGGAAAGAGGCAAGACGTCGGATCCATTAACATCGTATAATAAACTTCACTCCATTACTGCCATTTAATGAATGCCATTGTTGATTGAGCGATCAAACCAGATGTATACATCAATTCTCAATGACTCATATCGAGCAATGGAGGAATCGATGCTGAAGACGTTTCTCGTTAGTTCCGTTTCATGCTGTCTCCTCGGCCTCGCTTCTCCTGCCAGCGCCCAGGTTCAAGGTTGCATCGATCAATGCTACCAGACTTATAATACTCGCTGGCTTTATTGCATTCAGCGCTATGGTGGCCACGGCTATGACGCAGAGCTATGCATGCTCAACGAGTATGACGTCCTCGTTGACTGCATGAACAACTGTGGGACAACCTATGGCGCCAACACCCGCACGGACAAGCGTTTCCCGCGGTTCATGGCAAGAAAGCCATCCTGTCAAGCTGGTGCGGAAGTGATGGTAGGATAGACAGCGGCGCAAAGAATGCGACTGGCGCGAAGTTGCGCCTTGATTTCCATCAGCCCTTTCGGACAGCAATATGGTAAATCCCGCTCCACCATTGGCGCGGGATCAAGTCAATGATAGGCGCTGCGGATGGTTTCGCTATCGCCGCCCTCGCCGCTCCCCACCCGCACACCGCGCCGCTGGTATGCGCAGCTTTATGTTCAGGTGCTGGTGGCGATCGTCGCGGGCGTGGCGCTTGGGCATTTCGCGCCGGAGACCGGGGCGGCGATGAAGCCGCTGGGCGATGTTTTCATCAAGCTGGTCAAGATGGTGATCGCGCCGGTCATCTTCCTCACCATCGTCACCGGCATCGCTGGCATGCGCGATCTGGCGAGCGTCGGGCGCGTCGCAGGCAAGGCCTTCGCCTATTTTCTGACCTTCTCGACGCTGGCGCTGGTCGTCGGGATGATCGTCGCCAATGTCGTCCAGCCAGGCGCGGGGCTGAACATCGATCCGGCGACGCTCGATACCGGCAAGGTCAGCGAATATACCGCCAAGGCGCAGGAATCGAGCATCACCGGTTTCTTGAGCAGCATCGTGCCCGACACGTTTCTCGCCTCGCTGAGCAGCGGCAACCTGCTCCAGGTGCTGTTCGTCTCGATCCTGTTCGGCATTTCGCTGGCGATGATCGGAGACAGGGGCGCGCGGCTGCTTGACCTGCTCGAGGATGCGTCGGCCGCGTTCTTCAAGCTGGTCGGCATCGTGATGAAGGCCGCCCCCATTGGCGCGTTCGGTGCGATGGCCTTCACCATCGGCGAATATGGCATCGGCACGCTTGCCAATCTCGCCGCGCTGGTGGCGACCTTCTATGCGACCTCGCTGCTGTTCGTGCTGGTCGTGCTCGGCGCGGTCGCCTGGGCGTGCGGCTTCTCGATCCTGAAGCTGATCGCTTATCTGCGCGCCGAACTGCTGCTCGTGCTCGGCACCTCGTCATCGGAAAGCGCACTGCCCTCCTTGATCGAGAAGATGGAGCGCGCCGGCTGCCCCAAGACCGTGGTCGGCCTGGTCGTGCCGACGGGCTACAGCTTCAACCTCGACGGCACCAATATCTACATGACGCTGGCGGCGCTGTTCATCGCGCAGGCGTGCAATGTCGAGCTTTCGATCGGCGAGCAATTGCTGCTGCTCGGCGTCGCGATGATATCGTCCAAGGGGGCTGCGGGGGTGACCGGCGCAGGCTTCATCACGCTGGCGGCGACATTGTCGATCGTGCCCTCGGTGCCGGTCGCGGGCATGGCGCTGATCCTGGGGATCGACCGGTTCATGTCCGAATGCCGCAGCCTCACCAACTTCATCGGCAATGCGGTGGCGACCGTGGTGGTGTCGAAATGGGAAGGCCGGCTGGACAAGGAACAGTTCGACCTGGCGCTGGCCGACCGGTTGCCGCGCGTCGAGGATCTTCCCGAGGATGCGGTCGACCCCTGAGGGGCTCAGGCTTTCTCTTCGTCGAGCAGGGCGGCGGGCGACAGGCCGATGCGCCGCATCTGGCGCAGCACCGGCGGCCAGACGTGCTGGAGAAAGTCCTCGCGCTCCATTGCGCGCAGCTTGTCGACCGCGCCGGGTGCGACATACATGCCCACCCCGCGCTGCACCTCGACCAGTCCCTGGTCCTGGAACATCTGATACGCCTTGGCGACCGTCAGCGGGTTGGCCTGTTGTTCGGCAGCAAACGCCCGGACCGAAGGAAGCATGTCGCCTTCCGCGTACACACCGTCGAGAATCGATGCGGCGATGATGTCGCGGAGCTTCAGGTAAACGGGTTTGGAGTTGTCTGCCATCACTGCTTCACTGCCATAATACAGCGTGGCAGGTCAAGTGGATTCAATGCGAGGCTTTTTGCTCAGCAATCCTAGGGGTCATCCCTGGTCGGGTGGCAGTCCGCCATAGGCGGTGATCGCCTCGAAGATCGCGGTGAGCGCGACGCGCTCGTCCATCGAGATCTCGGGCCGCCAGATTTCGAACAGCAGGATGATGCGCGTGGCGCTTCCGCGATTCCACGCCTCGTGCTCGATGCTGTCGTCGAAGATCAGCAGCCTGCCCTGCTGCCACGTCCGCGTCTCGTTGCCGACGCGGATCGCGCAATCGGCATTGGTGATCAGTGGTAGGTGGCAGATCAGCCGGGTGTTGAGCATGCCGTTGTGCGGGCGGATATGTGTGCCCGGGCGCAGCAGCGAATAGAGCGCCATGGGCGAGCGCGCGGCAATCACCGGCATCGGCGCCGTCGCGAGCGCAGCCATGGTCGCCGGTGCCTGGGCGGCATGGTCGGGGACGGGTACGCCATTTTCCCAGAAATAATGCGCGCCCCAGCTGGGATCGTCGCGCAAGGGATTGGCGGCGGCAGGCCGGTCGGGCCGGGTCTGGACATAGGGGCTGAAATCGCCCGGCTGCCGATCGAGCAGCGCTTCGAGCTCCGCGCGCATGGTATCCGCCTGCGCTTCGAAGCCTTCCGCCCAGTCGAACTCGGCCGCCTCGTAGAACTGGCGCTGCGGCAGGCCGGGAAAATAGAAGCTGGTCGGCTCCTGCACGTAAACCTGCCTGCGCCCCAGCAGCAGATCGAGCGCCATGTCGACGCGCGACGACACGGAACCCGGGGCAATGCCCTTGCCTGCCAGTTGGTCGGCCAGGAACGCAGCATATTCGCCCTGCGCCTGTTGCAGATACTGCTGGCCCTGTTGCAGCAGCGGGACCATCGCCTGTGGCACCTGATCGGGCGCGTGATCGGCCACTGCCAGCGCCGTGGTGTAGAAGGACGAAGCCGCCCGCGAATCGCCAAGCGCCGCCTTGTGTCCCGCCATCAGCAGCAGACCGCCCAGATGCCGCGGTTCTTCTGC
This sequence comes from Blastomonas sp. CCH1-A6, assembly GCF_001556365.1. Taxonomy (NCBI): domain Bacteria; kingdom Pseudomonadati; phylum Pseudomonadota; class Alphaproteobacteria; order Sphingomonadales; family Blastomonadaceae; genus Blastomonas; species Blastomonas sp. CCH1-A6. The sequence continues at coordinate 4,455 of NZ_LSIS01000031.1, forward strand.
CAGCAACCGGACCAGCGCATCGCCCTGCCCTGCTGCGTCACCCGCCATCTGGCAGGCCTGGGCCAGCAGGAACCAGGGCGGCACCTCGCCCAGGGGCGGATCGTTGACGACATTGGTCAACAGATCGCGCGCGCGTGTCGCATCGCCGCTGCGCAGGGCGGTTATGGCCTGCTGGATGACGATGCTGGCGTGCTGGCGATCCATCACCCGTGTCTAGCCAGCGACGAACCGAATGACCAGCAGATGCTTTGCGTCAGACTCCGGCGACAGCGTCACCGACGTTGATGCGCTGGCCGTTGGTGATGATGACCACATCGCCCAGCTTCACCTGCTCGAACAGCAGTTTAGCAAAGGCGGTCGGCACGCCGATGCAACCGCGCGTGCCATAGCCCCATTCGACATCGCTGCCGTGGATCGCGACGCCATCGTTGGTCAGCCGCATCATGTACGGCATCGGCGCATCATAAAGGTTGGAGACGTGGTCGGCATCCTTCTGGGTGATCGGGAAGGCCCCGAGCGGTGTCGGCTTTTCCGGGGTACCGTAAAGGATCACCGCGACGCCGATCTCATGGCCGTCGCGAAAGACCGAAAGCGTCTGCGCGGCAAGGTCGACCGTGATCAGCAGCGGGCCGGTCGCAGGAGCGTTGCTTTCGTCCCAGTAATAGTTGCCATGCCCCAGCGGGCCATCGATGGTCATCACGCTCTTGATTGCATAGCCCGCCTGCTCTGGCGTCGTGATGGCGGAATCGGCCTTGGCCAGCACGGGCGTGGCCGCCTCAGCCGCCTGTGCCTGCGTGCCGGGCAGCGCCGCCCTGGCGACCGGCTGCATCGCCGCATCGCCGGGCGCGCTGGTGATCATGGCCCCCACGAGCGCACCGATACCGACCAGCATGCCGCCGCCTGCCACCTGCCGTGCCTTGGGCCATTTCATGGTTCGCTGCTCCCGTCGTGCGATGCGTTAACGCCACCTCAATGCGGCATTTACGAGATGCTAACCAAATGGCTGCCGAATCGCCAGCGCCGCGATGGCCCCGTCCCCCGGCGGGACGGTGACGGGCGGTCGGGTTAAGCGATACGGTTACCGGCCGAGGCCGGCGCGCAGGCGGCAGTTATGGGTTGCTTATCGCGGCCCATGCGCCTATATGGCGATCCATCCCGACATGGTTGCTGAGACTTGACGGGCCGGCGCCTCGCGGGGCCGGCGCGAACGAGCTTTTGCTGCCCTGCCCACAGACCAATTTATCAGAAAGCCTATCGTTGACCGATCTTGCCGCCGTCGCTGCCCTTGTCGAACCCGAAGCCCAGGCGCTCGGTTTTGACCTGGTGCGCGTGCACCTGTTCGGTGCGGGCGATGACCGCACGTTGCAGATCATGGCCGAACGGCCCGAGACCGGACAGCTCAACATCGACGATTGCGCCGCGCTGTCGCGTCGGATTTCGGACGTGTTCGATGCGCTGGAAGAAGCCGGCAAGGACCCAGTGCCCGGATCGTACCGGCTCGAGGTCAGCTCGCCCGGCATCGACCGCCCGCTCACCCGCCTCAAGGACTATGGCAACTGGCTGGGCCATGAGGCGCGGCTGGTGCTGACCGAGGCGGCGCAGGGTCGCAAGCAGCTGACCGGCGAGCTGCTCTCGCTCGAAGGCGAGATGATCTCGGTCAACGACAAGAAGGTCGGCCATGTGACCGTGCCGTTCGGCCAGGTGCTCAGCGCCAAGCTGATGCTGACCAACAAGCTGATTGCCGCCACCCGCCCGCTCGATACCAGCGGTGTGGACGACATCGAAGAAATCGACGAAAACGCAGACCTCGAAGAACAGGAAGACTGATCATGGCCAGCGCCATTTCCGCCAACAAGGCTGAACTTCTCGCCATCGCCAACTCGGTGGCGACCGAAAAGATGATCGACAAGGCCATCGTGCTCGAAGCGATGGAAGAGGCGATCCAGCGCGCGGCCCGGGCTCGCTATGGTGCGGAAAACGACATCCGCGCCAAGCTCGATCCGGTCAGCGGCGACCTGCGCCTGTGGCGCGTTGTCGAGGTGGTCGAAACCGTCGAGGACTATTTCAAGCAGGTCGATGTCAAGCAGGCGCAGAAGCTGCAGAAGGGCGCACAGGTCGGCGACTTCATCGTCGATCCGCTGCCGCCGGTGGACCTGGGCCGCATCGACGCGCAGGCCGCCAAGCAGGTGATCTTCCAGAAGGTCCGCGATGCCGAGCGCGAGCGTCAGTATGATGAGTTCAAGGATCGCGTGGGCGAGATCATTACCGGCGTCGTCAAGTCGGTCGAATTCGGACACGTGATCGTCAACCTCGGCCGCGCCGAAGGCGTGATCCGCCGCGAACAGCAGATCCCGCGTGAAGTCGCCCGCGTCGGCGACCGCATCCGCGCCATCATCCTCAACGTCCGCCGCGAGAACCGTGGCCCGCAGATCTTTTTGAGCCGCGCGCATCCCGATTTCATGCGCAAGCTGTTCGAACTGGAAGTGCCCGAAATCTATGACGGCATCATCCAGATCAAGGCCGCTGCGCGCGATCCGGGCAGCCGTGCCAAGATCGGCGTGATCAGCTATGACAGCTCGATCGACCCCGTCGGCGCGTGCGTCGGCATGAAGGGCAGCCGCGTCCAGGCGGTCGTGCAGGAAATGCAGGGCGAGAAGATCGACATCATTCCCTGGTCGGAAGATACCGCGACCTTCGTCGTCAACGCGCTGCAGCCGGCCACCGTCAGCCGCGTGGTGATCGACGAGGAAGAGAGCCGCATCGAGGTGGTCGTTCCCGACGACCAGCTGTCGCTCGCTATCGGTCGTCGTGGCCAGAACGTGCGTCTGGCCAGCCAGCTCACCGGTTCGGCCATCGACATCATGACCGAGGCGGAATCGAGCGAGAAGCGCCAGAAGGAATTCACCGAGCGTTCGGAAATGTTCCAGAACGAGCTCGACGTCGACGAGACGCTGTCGCAGCTGCTGGTCGCCGAAGGCTTCAGCGAGCTCGAGGAAGTCGCCTATGTCTCGCCCGAAGAGCTTTCGAGCATCGAGGGCTTTGACGAGGAACTGGCCGAAGAACTGCAAAGCCGCGCACAGGAAGCGCTCGAGCGCCGCGAAGAGGCCTCGCGCGAGGAACGTCGCGGCCTGGGCGTCGACGATGCACTGGCCGAGCTGCCGCACCTCACCGAAGCCATGCTGGTGACGCTGGGCAAGGCGGGCATCAAGACGCTCGACGATTTGGCCGACCTCGCCACCGACGAGCTGATCGCCAAGAAGCGCACCGAGCAGCGCCGCCGCGACAATTCGGCCCCCGCCAACAAGCGGCCCGAAGACAAAGGTGGCGTGCTGGCGACCTATGGCCTGACCGAAGAGCAGGGCAACGAGATCATCATGGCCGCGCGCGCGCACTGGTTCGAGGACGAGGATGCGGGCGCCGATGGGGAGGACGCGCATGCGGAAACTTCCCAATGACACGGCCGGTGATCTTCTAACCGACGACGCCACCAGCACTGCCGCCGACAAGGCGGATGGCCCGATCCGCCGCTGCATCCTCAGCGGCGAACGGGCGGAGCGTGGCGAGCTGATCCGGCTGGCGATCGGCCCCGATGGCCAGGTCGCCCCCGATGTGCGCGCGCGTGCCCCCGGGCGCGGTGCGTGGATCGGGGTGACGCGGCCCGAGCTCGAAGAGGCCATCGCCAAGGGCCGGATGAAGGCGGCCCTCGCGCGTGCGTTCAAGACCGGGCCGATCACAGTGCCCGACGAGCTTCCCGGCATGATCGAGGAGGCGCTGACGCGCGCGCTGCTCGACCGGCTGGGGCTGGAATCGCGATCGGGCACGCTGCTGACCGGATCGGACCGCATCGCCGAGGCGGCGCGGCGCGGCAAGGTGTGGCTGCTGCTGCATTCGAGCGACAGCTCGCCCGACGGCAATGCGAAGCTCGATCAGGCCTGGCGCGTCGGCAGCGATGCCGAAGGCAGCGGCCAGCGCGGAACCGTATTGCCTGTAGACCGCACCCGCCTGTCTGTGGCATTGGGGCGCGACAACGCGGTCCATGTGGCGCTGACCGATCAGCGCGCCGCCGCCCGCATTGACCAGTTTCTTGGCCGATTGCTGCATTTCAAAGGGGAGGGGGCCGTGCCCGGCCCCGGCGAGCCAGTCTAGCCCGCTCTGGCGTGCGCGGACATGCCCCGTGCGGACCGGCGATGCCTGATGCATCGCCCGATATGAGAATTTATTGAGGATTGAGTCTGTTCGATGAGTGAAGATACCGAAAACAAGCCGACACTGGGTCGCAAGCCGCTGGGGCTGAAGCGTTCTGTCGAGGCTGGCGAAGTCAAGCAGACATTCAGCCATGGTCGCACCAACAAGGTCGTGGTCGAGGTCAAGCGCCGCAAGCTGGTCGGCAAGCCGGGCGAAGCGCCTGCTGCCGCACCTGCCCCTGCGCCCGCTCCGGCGCCCACCCC
>NZ_LSIS01000312.1:0-5483 GCF_001556365.1 Blastomonas sp. CCH1-A6
CACCAGCAGCACCTAAATCTCCACCGAAAATTACACCACGAGCGCGGACGCTAACAAAACATATCCGCCAAGGGGACGGGCGGCGCACTTTCCTTTGGCCCCATCGGTCTGGGATTTCGTGATCAATCGGGACAGGCACTGCTCACGATCACCATCTATTTCCAGGACATCAAGGGTTACGTTGTTCCCCTCACGACCCAAAGCCTGTCGATGGTCCTGAAAAAGCGTAACAAGGGAGGCGATCTTGGCGGCAGTATCGGCCTTATTGGCGGATTTCTGGATGTCAGCTTTGACAATAACGAGGGGGTCCAGCAGGCGCTCCGCGCGCTGATCGATGTCGCGCTGATTCAGGCGGTCGGGTCTTGGGCACAGGTCCCTTATCAGCGGTGTCTGACGCTGTCGCAGACCGACACGGGCGCGATTCGAGCTGCGAGCAAAGCGTTCAAAAAGCTCAAGCCGAAAGAACAGATCGGGTTGATTGCCGCCGGGCTGGCGGATCGTGGGCTGTATCCTGGATCACCGCCATCGGAGCTGACGCCCGAATTGCGCGCCGCCATCTCCAACTTTCAGACGCAACAACAATTGCCGGCGCTGGGCCTGCCGACATTCGAGGTCTATTTCGCTTTGTATGGTGCTCAATTCGGCGCGGTCAGTCAGCCTTTGCAGCCCGTGCTCAACCCGAACAACCGACTTGCCATCAAGGTCAGCGCCTATGGACCAGCATTTACCAGCGGCACCGGTGAAGACTCTCAGCCTATAGCCATTTTGGCAAATGACAGTCGTGCGAGCTTCGCCGTCAGTACGGCCCGCGACGCCCATATCCTTTGCTATTATACCGACGCACAGAACCGCACCACCAAGGTTTTGCCCAATAGCCAAAGGCCGAGCGCCAAGCTTCGGCCAGGGGAAACTCTCGTCATTCCTGGCCCTCAGGATATTTTCGTGATCAAGCCGGAGGTGCTGGGGGCCTATGAGTATATGTCGTGCTTCGCCTCTGCAGCGCCGTTTGAAGGCGTACTACCCGCATGGTTGCTGGCCGATTTCACGTCAGCCAATCCACAGATACCAGCTACAGGGCCTGATGACTTGCTGGCGATGATGCGAAAATACGGCCCGCCAGATCTATCGTCCGATAGCTTGAAATTCTTGAGGGACTGTCTGGCGCCAGGCAAGAACTCGCTTGGACCATGCTGACGGTCAGCGCAGCACTCTGACTTCCACCCTGCGATTCTTTTCGGATACTGACGGAATATCCGGTTTCAGCATCGTCTCGCCGGCGCCCTGCGCGAACAGCCGGTCGCCGGGAACGCCGCTCTGCACCAGTTCCCTCACGACACTTGCGGCACGGCGTTCAGAGAGTTGCTGGTTATAGGCCGCATCCCCGATCGCGTTTGTGTGGCCGATAATCCCGATCAACCGCCCTGCAAATTCGGGGGAGGCGATGATATCCGCATAACGCGCCAGGGCCGGCAGGTATTGCCGTGCGATCACGTCCGACCCGTGCTCGAACGGCACTTCCAGGTCGATCGCCGATGCGCTGGCTGTGGCGGCGGGAGGTTGGGCCGATGTCTGGCCCGGCTGTTGCGCAGGCCTTGGCGGTACCACCTGCTGCGCCGGCGCCGATGGATAGAGCGGCTGCTGGATATCCTGCGCGTTGTTCAGGAACAGGCTTCTGCCGTTGGCAGCAGGTTGAGCGCCTGCGTCCAGAGCCTTGATCTGTTCGCGGATTTTCGCGCGCAGGGTCTCAGGATCCATGTCCTGGGCCACCGCTGCCGTGCAGCAGGCAAGCCCGAAACCCAGCATTGCCAGAACCTTCATCCGGGCCATGGTTTCAATCCCCAACATGTCCTGACCAGCGGTTTGTGACGGACCATCAGGCCAAAATTACAGTCATTTTAAAGTATTTCGTATTTTTCGTTCATACAGCTCCTGGCAAAGAGCGACAAGTCTGGAATCTCTGGTTAGCGCTTGATAAGTTCTGTCGGAGGAACGGTGAATGATGATTCGGCGTGCTGCGACAACGAAGGTCCGAAATCTGATTGCCATGGGCTGGCGTTCGGTATTGGTGGGGTCGCTTATCGCTTCAGCATTTTGTCAGCCAGCACTGGCGCAGCAGCGCGTTGCCCTCATCATTGCCAACGCCAATTATGCGAGTGCACCGCAACTGGCAAACCCGCAGGCTGATGGAACGCTAATTCATGATGCGCTCCGGCAGGCAGGATTCGACAAGATCAGTTTCCTGAAGGATCAGGATCGGATCGGGATGGAGCGGGCGTTGCGTGATTTTGCCGAATTATCGGACTCAGCCGATGTGGCCCTTGTCTATTTTGCAGGGCACGGCATTGAATATAATGGCGAAAATTACCTGATTCCGGTCGATGCACGGCTTGCAAACGACCGCGACCTTGAGCTCGAAGCGGTCAAGCTGTCCACGGTCGTCGATCTCAGCAGCGGCGCGCAACGCATGCGCATCATCGTGCTGGACGCGTGCCGGGTGCCACCAGCCGGGATGCGTCGCTCCGCCAGCTCGCGCAGCATTCCCCGCGGACTGGCCCCGATAGAGCCGGCGCGAGACAGCCTGGTGATCTACAGCGCCAAGGCTGGCACGACCGCAACCGACGGCAGCGGCAGATACAGCCCCTTTGCCCAGTCACTCGCCAAACGGTTGCCCGAGCCCGGCCGCGAGATCAACATGCTGCTGCGTCAGGTTCGCGATGATGTGCTCGATCTGACTGCTGGCGTCCAGGAACCGTTTACCTATGGATCGCTCTCAAGCCAGGAATTCTATTTCGTCGCGCCGCCGCCGCGGATTGCGCAGGGCTCGGTGGATATTGAGGCAGAGGCCTGGGCGCTGTGCCGGGATGCGCGTTCGGATGGTCCATGCTCGACCTATCTCGCAAGCTATCCGCAGGGTCGGTTTGCCGGTCTGGCAGCGGCGAAGCGCAGCGACCTGCAGGCAAAGGTCGGCGCAGCACCATCGCCGCTCGCCACTGTCCAGAGCGAAGCGGTCGCCGAGCTAGGGCTGACGGTGGCTTTGACGGACGATCGCAGGGGCATCCGCGTTCTCGGCGTCCAGCAGTCGGGACCGGCATTCGGTCAGTTGCTGGTCGGCGATGTCATCACCGCGATCAATTCCTCGGCGCTGGAGGCGAGCGCTTCGGCATCGTCGCAGCTTGCGTCGGCCTTTGCAGCGGGGCGCATCAAGCTTCTGGTGTCTCGCGGGCCGAGCAGCACGCTGGTCGTCCTGCGCCGCTGATCTCGTCAACACAGTCAACACGCAAGGGATGATCATGGTGGGGCAGGGGAAGTTTTCGTTGGTTTGCGGTCTGGCTTGTCTGATGCTTCTGGCGGGCGAGGCATCCGCACAGCAGGCCGTTCGCTATGAAGCCAGGTTCGAGGCAAAATACCCGCAGATTGCCGCCGAGCAGTCGATCGGCGTCATCAATTTCAACGGTCAGGATGGCGCGGAGTTCTCCTCCATCCTGATTTCCGAGCTGCAGTCCGCCGCTATCGACCAGAAGCAGGTGTTCTCTGTCCGCACGATGGACAGCATGAACTACACGGCAGACAACACCATCTCCAACGCGGAGGTTGCCAAGACCCTGCAATTTGGCCGCAAGCTCGGCGTCAATGTCATCTTTACCGGTACCGTCACCACTGCGGCAATCAGGACGAACAATTTCACGCGGTCGGAGAGTACCTGCGCGAAGAGCAGCGGTCTGTTCAAGTGCGACCAGACGGTCACGCAGAAGGTGCCGTGCAGCACCACGATCGGTCAGTACACTGTCTCGCCACGCGCGGTGAAGGTGTCTACAGGCGCGGTGATCTATGCCGAAGCGGTGGCCGTGCAGGACGAATACACGATCTGCAATGGCCAGGTCGAAGATCCCAATGTCAGCCTGGGGTCCGTGTTCAATTCGATTTTCGGCGGATCTAAAAAGGGGGAGGCCTCGCCGCCGCCTGTTTCAACGCCCGAGGGATTGCTGAGCAAGCTCCGGTCGGACGCAGCACAGATCATTCGCCGTCACGTCGCACCCTATAACCGCACGATAGAGGTGAAGCTCAAGCCCAAGGGCCGCAATCTGGACAAGGCGGGGCAACAGCAGTTCGAGAATGCCGTGGCCTTTGCCAAGGCGGGGCGGATCGATCGCGCCTGCAGCATCTTCGAAACGCTGTACGCCGGGAACAACCAGGCGAATGTCGACCTGCTGTACAATATGGGGGTCTGCCAGGAGGCCCTGTTGCCCGACGAGCCCAGCGCGGCGTTCGAATATTACGCCCGCGCCGACCAGTTGCTGCAAAAGCCGGACACGCTGATTTCCGAGGCCTATACACGCACCAAGGCGATGATCGGACAAAGCCAGTCGCTGAACGAACGCAAGGTGCCATGATCTTGCATTGCACGCTTGCCGGATCGGGGCGCACCCGCACCCAGCACGCCCGGAACTGGGCGAGCGGCGGGAGATTTCTGGTCGCCTTGCTCACCATTGCGGCGTTCTGTTCGGGATGGGGATCGGGTCCTGCGCTGGCACAGCTCGGGGCGCGCATCGTTGGCGGTGTGCCCGCACCCGAGGGTGAGCTGCAGTTCCAGGCCTGCCTTTCGATAGGGAGGCAGGATGGCATCTGCAGCTGCGGCGGTACCCTGGTCAGCGCTGACTGGGTGATCACCGCAGCGCATTGTGTCGTCAATCAGCGGACGGGCGCGGTGGCAGCTCCCGACGCGATCCGGATCCGTCTTGGCTCGGTCTATCGCGACCAGAAAGGAACGGTCGTCGGTGCGCGGCAAGTCATCGCGCATGAGCGGTACAACCGATCGACGCTGGAAAACGACATCGCGCTGGTCCGGCTGACATCCCCTGTTTCCCTGCCTGCCGTAACATTGGAACCCGGAACGGGGATTCCGCAGCGGGTCTTGCAGGTGACCGCATCCCCCTGGGCTACGGTGGCCGGGTGGGGCGACATGGTCGGTTCCCAATCCGTTGTGAAGGTCGCCCAGGCGCTGCAGAAGGCCGAAGTTCCGATCGTCGACAATGCGACGTGCAGTGCATCGATGGCGTATCTGGCCGGGCCGATCGATGACCGGCGCATCTGTGCCGGCCTTTCCGAAGGTGGCGTGGATTCCTGCAACGGCGATTCCGGCGGACCGCTTCTGCTGAGGCTCGACGGCACCCGCTGGGTGCAGGTCGGGATCGTCAGCTATGGTCACGAAGAGTGCGGAAAGCCCGGGCATTACGGCGTGTACACGCGCGTGGCTGCATTCCAGCCGTGGATCGCGCGCGCGATGGGGCAGACGAACCAGGCCGATGCAGTCGCAGCAAGGCCACCGGCCCCGGCACCCGTCACGCCGGGCGCGCTCGGCGCTGCACCGACCATCGTGAAGGAAGCGGGCAAGAACAATCTCGCCATTCGTATCGCGATGTCAAAACGCGATTTGCGTCTGGGCGATAGCTTCGACCTGACCATCTCGAGTCCGATCGGCGGGC
>NZ_LSIS01000313.1:0-6840 GCF_001556365.1 Blastomonas sp. CCH1-A6
GCCCGCCACATCGACCCTCGCCGAGGCGCAGGAGCTAACCGCGCTGGTGGCTTCTGCCGGGCTGCCATATGCGCTCACCCATACCTATACCGGCTATCCGCTGGTGCGCGAGGCACGGGCCAGGATCGCCGCGGGCGCGCTGGGCATGATCCGCAAGCTGGTCGTCGAATATCCGCAAGGCTGGCTCGCGGGCGAGGCGGTGGGCAAGCAGGCCGAGTGGCGCACCGATCCCGCACGCTCAGGGCCGGGCGGATGCATCGGCGATATCGGCACGCATGCCTTCCAGTTGGCCGAGTTCATCACCGGGCTCAAAGTGGTCGAACTTCTCGCTGATCTGGCGGCAGTCGTGCCGGGCCGACCGGTCGATGACGATTGCACCGTCCTGCTGCGCTACGACAACGGCGCGCGCGGCGTGCTGCTCGCCAGCCAGATCGAGGTGGGCGAGATGAACGGGCTTCGCATCCGCGTCTATGGCGACAAGGGCGGCCTCGTCTGGCGGCAGGAAGTGCCCAATACGCTGACGCTGCACAGCCTGGATGGCCGGACCGAGATCGTCCATGCCGGTGGTCCGCAGCTCGGCCCCGATGCCGCCAGCCGCACGCGCACGCCGACCGGCCATCCCGAGGGCTATCTGGAAGCCTTTGCCAATATCTATCGCGATTTCGCCGCGCTGCTGCGCGGTGAAGCCGCGCCGCTGCTGCCGGGCATCGAGGATGCGCTGCGCGGCATGACCTTTGTCGACACCGCCGTCCGCGCCAGCCGGGACGTTTCCGGCTGGGTGCCGCTCACCGTTTGAAAGGACATTCCCCATGAAGACCATCAAGGGCCCGGCGATTTTCCTCGCCCAGTTTGCAGGCGATAATGCGCCGTTCAACAGCCTCGAAAGCATCGCCGACTGGGTCGCGGGCCTGGGCTACAAGGGCATCCAGATCCCCAGCTGGGACGAGCGCCTGTTCGACCTGACGCTGGCTGCCCAAAGCCAGACCTATTGCGACGAGATCAAGGGCATGCTCGCCGACAAGGGGCTGGAGATTACCGAGCTGTCGACGCATCTGCAGGGCCAGCTGGTCGCGGTGCACCCGGCGTTCGACGCGCAGTTCGACGGCTTTGCCCCGGCATCGGTTCACGGCAACCCCAAGGCGCGGCAGGAATGGGCGGTGCAGCAGGTGAAGAACGCCGCGATCGCCAGTCGCAAGCTGGGGCTGAACGCGCACGCGACCTTTTCCGGCGCGCTCGCCTGGCCCTATTTCTACCCCTGGCCCGCGCGGCCCGCGGGTCTGGTCGAGGATGCGTTCGACGAGCTTGCCCGCCGCTGGAAGCCTATTCTCGACGTGTTCGACGAGAACGGCGTTGATGCGGCTTACGAAATCCATCCGGGCGAGGACCTGCACGACGGCGTGACCTTCGAGATGTTCCTCGAGCGGGTCGGCAACCATCCGCGCGCCAACATCCTCTACGATCCCAGCCATTTCGTGCTGCAGCAGCTCGACTATCTGGCCTATATCGACATCTATCACGAGCGCATCAAATGCTTCCATGTCAAGGATGCCGAGTTCCGCCCCAATGGCCGCAGCGGCGTCTATGGCGGCTATCAGTCCTGGGTCGATCGGCCCGGACGCTTCCGCAGCCTGGGTGACGGCCAGGTCGATTTCCCCGCGATCTTCAGCAAGATGGCGGCCAATGACTTTGCCGGCTGGGCGGTGCTCGAATGGGAATGCGCGCTCAAGCATCCCGAACAGGGTGCCGCCGAGGGCGCGCCGTTCATCGCCAAGCACATCATCCGCGTCACCGAACACGCGTTCGACGATTTCGCGGCAGGCGGTGCCGACCGCGCGCTCAACAAGCGGCTGATGGGAATCGACTGAGCCGGCGCATCTGGGACAAGAAAAAGCCCTCCGGAATCGGGCGATTCCGGAGGGCTTTTCACAATGTCAGCAGGCGATCAGGCGGCGAGCGCCAGGTCCTTGCTTGCCGTCATCGTCGGGACGAAGGGCAGGTACGAGATGCGCTTGCGCACCGCGACGGTCACCTTGTGGTCGCCGGGCGCAAGCTCTGCGCCCAGCACGCTGATCAGCGCCTTCTCGCCGAAATTCCAGCGATTGTCGTAGCAGGTTTCCATCTCGTCGAGCGTGTAGGTCGTGTCGCGCACGGTGAAGCGCACGGCCTCGCGCGGATAGGTGGTGCCGTCGACGGTGACGGCGATGTCCTCCACCATCGAGAGGCCCAGGCCCCGGTAATAGGGCAGGCGTGCCTCGAGCGCGAAGCCACCTTCGACAGCCTTGAGGCTGCCTGCGACGATCATCTTGTGGTCCATCATGGCTTTGGGTCTCCTCAGGCGGCCAGGGGGGTCTTCAGGGCGGGGGTTTCGGTCTCGCCCAGCAGGCGGGCCAGCATCACCTGCTGGCGGCGGACCTGTTCGACCGAATTGGGCTCTTCCACGTCCTCGATCCAGCGATTGCCTTCATATTCGGAGCAGATATAGCCCTTGTAGCCGCCCTGCTTGAGTACCTTGACGATCTCGTCATAGGGGATCGAGGGTTCGACATAATCCTCGGTCATCTCGTAGAACTTGCCATGGATGTTGTGGATGCGGTGCATGTAGTCGAGCATGCGCTTGGGCTCGAACGCGGCATTGTGGCGCAGCGTTTCGGCCATCGCGATCGCAGGACCCGTGCCGCCCATCTCGCGCACGTCGAGAATGACATATTCGGACAGTACGCGGTCCTCATAGGCCTTCTCGATATAGTCGGCGATGTTCTTGGGCACGCCCAGGCGCATGAACTTTTCCTTCCACACGTTCGGGAACTTGAACACGAACATGCCCATGTCGGGAAGGAAGCCCAGCGCGTCCGAGCCCGACTTTTCGAAGGCCTCGGCATGGCGGATGATCCAGGGATGGTCGAAATGCAGCGGTGCGTGCACCTCGATCAGGATCTTGATGCCCTTTTCCTCGGCATAGGGTGCAGCGGCGACCAGCACCTCGGGCGTGATCGAGACCAGCGCGCGGATGAACTTGACGCCGAGCATGGCGCCGAAGTCGATATCCTTCTTCACGCTCGCCACCTGCTCGTCGAACGGCATCGGGCGGCCCTTGTAGCGCTTGTAGTCGAGCATGAAATCGTGGCTGACGCCGACGCCGCCGTAACGCTTCATGCTTTCGTGCCAGGCGGCGACATCGGCCTCGTTCACGCCGCATTCGGGCCAGCCCCAGAAGGACTGCTCGCCGATCACCTCGATGCCGTTGGCACCCAGTTCGCACGAGATGCGGATCACGTCATCGCGCGTCAGCGTGCCGTCGAAGGTTTCGTTCTGGTAGGAATAGAGGCTCACGCCCCTTTTGATATCATAGGTCATTTCAAGTCCTCTCCACTGGGATCGCACGGGTCGAATCGGGAGAGTGCAGGGCCGCGCTGCGGCGGTTTGCCATGACCCTCTCCCTCGGGCCTGAGCTCTAATTAGAATTCATATTCGTATAAATCCGCGGCGAGGTCAACCCCCTTGATATGGCGGTTTTCCGGGCGATTCAGTGGATTGACAGAATTAGAATTATGATATCTATTTTAGCAAAAGAGACGATAACCGGGAGAGTCGAGTGCCTGTGCGGAGCCTGCTGACTGTGCTTGCGATTGTGGTCGCAACGCTGCTCGCGGCGTTCTTCGCCTTTGTCGGCTATCACAAGGCTTTCGCTCCGCTGGCCGAACTGGCGCAGCACCGGGTGTGGACCCTGGCGCTGCCTGAATGGGCCGGTCGGGCGGTGGGATGGAGCGAGCTGCTGCTCGCTGCGGTCCTGCTCGGCTTTGCACTGCCCCGTTTGCGGCTCTGGGCCGCAGGCGCGGCGTTGCTGCTGATCATCAACCAGTGCGTGGCGGCCGCCGTTCACTGGTCGAGCGGCGAGGGCGATGCCCTGCCGCAAAACGCCGTTCTCGTCTTGCTGCTGGGTCTGGTCGGCCTGGTTGCGTGGCTTCAACAAAAACCAATGGGAGAGACATCATGACCATCCGCAAATTCCTGGCCGGCGCTGCAGCGGCCGCGCTCGCAACCGGTGCCCTTGCCGTTCCTACGGCCGCGGGCGCGCAGTCGGCCGATCAGCGCGTCGCCGCGCTCGAGAAGGAACTGGCCACGCTGCGCCAGACCACAACCGTGGCGCAGGATCGCGCCAAGGTGGAAAACCTGTTCTCGCGCTACATGTACCTGCACAACGCCTTTCGCGACACCGACATCATCCCGCTCTGGGCCAAGAAGGGCACGCCCGACGTACGTGCGCAATATTCGAACGTCGGCGTCTATACCGACTGGGACAAGATCATGTCCTATCACCAGGGTCGTCCTTCGCCGCGCGGCAAGCTGATCATGCACTTCGTCACCACCCCGGTGATCGAGGTCGCAGGCGACGGCCAGACCGCCAAGGGCCTGTGGATCGTCAACGGCATCGAATCGGGGCTGGTCGAGCCCGAGAATGCCAAGAACATGCCCGCCTGGATGTTCGAGAAGGAGCTGGTCAACGGCAAGAAGGTGTGGATGCACAATGTGTATCTGAAATACGGCGTCGATTTCATCAAGCAGGACGGCGAGTGGAAGATCTGGCACTTCCACTGCTTCGAGGTCGCCCGCGCGCCCTACAGCATGGGATGGATTCCCTTTGCCGCCGTCGCGCAGGATGACGCGTTCAACGTCGATCTGATGTATGTGGGCGAAGACGGCAAGCCGGTGTTCATGCCGCCGGTCGATGGCCCCGCCACGGTGATGAGCAACACCTATCGCACCGACAGCTCGCAGCGGCTCGAGGCACGTCCGCCCGAACCCTATCGCACCTTCAGCGAAACCTTCGCGTACTGATCCCCTGTCCAGGAAAGACCGAATTCATGGCCTTCGAACTCAGCGTAAACCTGGAATATATGTTCCACGAGGCCGGCGAGCGGCTGGAAGACCGCATGGCCGCCGCGGCCAAGGCGGGCTTCCGCAAGGTGGAAATCTTCACCACCGGCAACCGCGACGTGCCCAGCCTCAAGGCCGCGCTGGCCGAGACGGGGTGCGAGCTGCTCGCCACCGTTACCGATCCGCGCATCGCGCTGGTGATGGCCGATCAGCACGACCGCTTCCGCGAGATGTTCGCGCAGGCGGCGGCCGAGGCAGCCGAGCTGGGGGCGACCAATATCGTCGTCCCCTCCGGCATTGCCGTGCCCTATATGAAGCGCCCGCCGCAGCTCGACATCGTCGCCGGAGCGATCGGCAGCGTCGTCGAGACGGCGCAGGCGCATGGTCTCACCATCCTGCTCGAGCCGGTCAACACCCGGGTCGATCATCCCGGCGTACTGTTCGGCATGACCGAGGATGCCGTCGCGGTGATCGAGAAGATCGGCAGCCCGCACATCAAGCTGCTCTACGACGTGTACCATTCGATCACCGAGCGGGAGGACCCGTTCGAGGTGCTGCCCAAGGTCGCGCATCTGGTCGGCCATATCCAGATCGCCGATGCGCCCGGACGCGGCGAGCCGGGCACCGGTCAGATCGACTGGCCTGCAATGCTGAAGCTGATCGAAGGCGTCGGCTATACCGGCGCGCTGGGCCTCGAACTGACCCCCAGCACCAGCGATACCGCCGTAGCGCTGTCGCATATCCGCGCGCTCGCCGCCTGACGGCGAGCCGCTCCAACGAGCTTCCCACTTGGGGTGCCCCGGCCACGGGCACCCCTTTTTTTTAGTAGTCCTTCGCCTCGTCGAGCACCGGCAGCGTCACCTTGCCGGTCGCCGCCCATTCGGTGCCGCGCAGGATCAGCGTCTGCAGCGGCTGGAAGTGCAGGCTGACCTCGTCATGCCCGATCGTGATCGAGAAGACGCGGCCTTTGCCGTAATCCTGCACCCAGAGCTGCGGATGATCGGCATCGATGCCCTTCATCGCCTTGAGTTTTTCCGGCGTATAAGCCGCAGCCGGATATTTGGGGCCAGTGATCTTGGGGTCATAGGCAGATGTCGCATCGTGCGCGGTGCCGAGCACGTGGATTTTCGCGTCCGGCGCGAACGACATGTTCGTGTACATGTCTTCGTTATAGGTCCAAATATACTCGCGAATGCCCTGGGTGATCGGGTGGCCGCGATCGACCAGCTTCACGGTGAACGCCCCCGGCGGCGCACGGCGGCTGGTGCCGGGTTCCATCACCGCGCCGATCAGCTTCTTGTATTCGGGTATCTCGCGGCCCCAGGTAAAGCTGGAGTGATAGGCGACCAGCCCGCCGCCCTCGCGGACATAGGCATAGAGCGCCTCGAAGGCTTGCGGCGACCAGATCTGCTGGACGGGATCGGCATAGTTCCAGCGGCTCGAATAGTTGAGCAGCACGACATCGTAGGCCTTGAGCATTGCGAGCGTGCCATGGTCGAAATCCTCGACCACGCGCACGTCGAACCGGCCGCTGTCGGTCATCAGCGTACGCAGCATGTTGTTCACGCCGGTCCAGTCATGCTCGTAGCTGTTGCGGCCCGAGATGATGAGCACCTTGAGCCGCTTTTCCGCCGGATTGACCGGGATTTTCACGCGCTGCACGGTTTCGGGCGGGCGATAGGGCACGGTGACGATCACCTGGGCTTCGGCGGCACCGGCGGTGACGATCAGAGCGGCGGCGAACAGGGACTTGCGCATCAGGCGGCTCCATCGAGGGCGAGCTGGGCACCTTGCGCCTTGCGCGGCTGCGCGCCCGGCCATGCCAGCACGATGCCGATCTGCACGAGCAGCAGGGTTATGATCCCGCCATAATAGCTCCAGCGGATCGCTGCGCGCGCACCATCCGTGGCTGCGGCGGGATCATAACCCTGCTGCTCGTGCAGATCGGCATCGTGCTGGCATGGC
>NZ_LSIS01000314.1:0-14683 GCF_001556365.1 Blastomonas sp. CCH1-A6
CCCGCCAATCGGGCAGTGGCGGTGCCGGTCCCTGAGATGCTGATCGTGCCGGAGCCCGATGCGACAATGCCGCCACCTGCGCCCGAGCTTTCCAGCAGCAGCGTGCTGCCGTCTTCCAGCAGCAGCGCAAAGCCGTCCTCTTTTAGGAGGCGATCAACCATTATTCAGGCTCGGCAGGGATGAACTCGCCATCCTCGTAGCGATCTCCGATCTTGACGCCATCGGGACAAGGCACAGCCTTGTCAGCGCCGCCCCATTCGGTTTCGCCATCCCAGAGCACGATGTTGGTGACCGTGCCGTCCTCGACAATTGCATATCGATCCATACTGCACCTCAGAAATACGTGATGACGATGCAGCGACCGTTGCCGCCGTTGCCGCCAGCGCCGCTCGGGTTTCCAACGCCAGCGCCGCCGCCTCCACCGCCGCCACCCGGTGTGGCACCATTCCCGCCTGCTGTTGCCACACCTGCGGTCGTCGATGCACCACCACCGCCCCCGCCGCCTGACATGGACGGCGTGACTATTCCCGCCGCGCCAACTGTGCCGGTGATGCCACTGCCACCCGCCGAGCCGCTGCCAGTGCCCGGTGCCGTATTTGCACGGGAAAAATTGCCATGCCCGATTCCGCCGTTGCCGCCGTTGCGAGACGAGAGCGTCGTGCTCTGGCTTCCCCCACCGCCGCCACCGCCTGCGCCAAACACGCCGTTGCCCCCATTGGCACCAGGCGCGCCGGTCGATGCACCTGCGTTGCCGCCCGCCGTGTTGGCAGCGGCGAAATAGCCATTGGTGATCGTCGCGCCACCTTGGCCGCCACCCGTCGAGGTGCCGCCAAGCGCGTTGGCTCCGCCGTTTGCGAACAATGTGGCACCAATTCCGGTCCCGCCGAAAGCGGACGCACCGCCAATACCGCCCGCACCGCCGTTGTTGCCGACTGCCACGCCTGCTGCGCCCGTGCCGCCGCTACCCACCGTGACGGTAACGCTTGAAGCAAGATCATCAGCGACAAACAGATACTCGACATATCCGCCACCAGCACCGCCACCGCCGCCCACTGCCGCCGTGCCAGAAGCCGACGCGCGCCCTGCGCTGCCGCCACCACCAGCGCCCCAGAGGCGAACAAGAACCAGCTTTGCGCCGGTCGGCTTGGTCCACGTCCCCGACGAGTCAAACGTCTGGATGTTCGGGCTGGAAAGGTTGGCAATATCGCGCGCCGTCGCCTTCTCGGTCGTTGTGCCCTGCACCAGCGGGACAGTTTCGGTGCCATCAAGCGGGGTGGACGCCGCCGGTAGCTCGCTGATCTTGGCGTCGGCCATCGGCTATCAGGCCCCGCCAGCGGTCAGGGTGAAAGCGGAAATCGTCACTGCCTGACCAGCGACAAGGCCCGCCGTGGCTTGGTCAAGCTGAAGATCGCCAGTTCCGCCATCAGCAGCCCGCTGCGACACAGTCCCTTGGATGTGCGCGGTCGTGCCGTCGCTGGCATAGATACGGAAGTGCGCGGCAGTGCCGGTCGCATCCGCGCTGGTGTCTTCCCAAGTGCCTGATTTGGACTTGCTGCCACCCGAGGCAGCCGCCATCCAGTCGCTCGGCAAGGTCAGAGTAGCCAGAACCGTGCCCGCGTCGGCGGTGCCTACGGTCGCGGGCACGGTGCCGCTGCGAATTTTGAGGACCGCCCCAGCGCCGATCGCTGTCTCGATTGCGTCAAGCGCCGCGTTTCGGGCGGCTGTACTAAACTGAAATGCCATTTATCGGCCCTCCTTGGCCATGAAAAAAGGCCCGCCCGGCTTCCCGAGCGGGCCCACCCCTGACGCGTGTGATGCGCCCCGTTATTCTGCGGCTGCTGCCTTGCCCGATCGCTTCGCCTTGGGCTCCGCGTCCACTTCCTCGAACCAGCCAATGCTGGTGGCAACCGCTGCCTCCGCATCGCTGAGATCGACGTTCTTCTCGGCGCCAGCCGGGATCGTAATGGGCCCGGACAGGCTGTTTACGACCTTCGGTCCATCGGTGATGTTCTTGAGGATCATCGCCGATACCCCTTAAATGCCGTCGAGATAGCGGAACGCCGCCGGTCGCAGGACATCGACCCCGCCGGTGCGGAAAATGCCCGGCACTTCAAAGCTGGTCGGACCATCCTGATAGACCGGCAGGAAACGGTGCGGCATCGGCAGATGCAGAACCACAACGTCCTGGCGGTTGGCATAGGCGACCATGCGACGAGTGCCCGAACCACCAGCGGTATCGAGCCCCAGCACGCCGCGGATGGTCAGCGGGCGACCGGTCTGCTGCGTGTAATAGTTGTTGCGCTGAATGAACGACAGGATCGTCTCGCTGTTCGTGTCGCTCATCGGCGTCGCGCCCAGCCACGCCAGAACGGCGAACGGAAGCAGAACCGTATCGGCCATTTCGACAGTGTTGGAGCCGGTGAAGATGCCCACGATCACGTTGTTGAAATCGCGGAGAATCTGCGCCGGGGTCTTGGTGCGCACGCCACCAGCATCGAACCACGTGGTCACCGAACCGGTTCCATCAGCCGGCGCGGTTGCCGTGCTGACGCCGCTCTGGTTGACCAGACCCTTGAGGCCCTTGTCGGCATCGCCAGTCTGCGAGATGCGCCACATGAACTCGTTATAGGCACGTGCGGCCGCGAGACCCTTGCGAGCAGTCAGGCCAACATTCAGAAGCTGCGCCTGGCCGACTTCCTCGAGGTCATAGCCATAACCGATCGAGGCCATGTGGACAGCCTGCTGGACCTTGTCCATCGCAATATCGGCCTTCGCCACGTCCTTGGCGCCGCCCGAATACCAGCGAGCCTGACCAACGGTGGTTGAGCTGAACGTGATGATGCCAGGCGTCCACTCCGGGGCGCTGGTATCGACAAAGACGAGCTCGTTCCACGGAAGCTCCGGGAAGCGGGTCTCGTAGACGATGGGGTTGATCGTCGCGGCCTGAGCCACCACGAAATTGAAAGCTGCGGCGTCGTTAAGCTGCATCGTCATAATCCTTGATTACGAGGGGATGCGGCGCAGCCGCACCTTGAAGATTGCGCCAGCGCCCGACGCAGCGGTCTCGGCTTCGCTCTGGGGCACCGCGATGATGGTTCCCGAGGTCGCAGCCGTGGTCCACCGACCCGACGCAGTGTTGAAGTTCAGAGCAGCGCCGACCGCGATGGCAGCATCTGCCAGTGCGAAAAAGCAGCCCTCATCAGCAACGGGCACGTTGTCGCCGGTGGCGTATCCGTCGCCCGATGCGTTGGTCACGCGGCGGACGCCAGCGATGCCGATGTATTCACCGCCGGACGCGAGCGTCTGGCACCCTTCGGCGCCATTGCGCTGAACCGGCACGCCGAAGTTGATTGCGGCAGTCGCGGTGCGCGTGCGCGCATCCCATTCGGCCATGTCGGCGTGCATGCCGGGGAAGCCAGCATCCTGATTGAGCGGATAGGTGGTCTGTAGAGCAGGCATGGGCTTTCCTCCTTACGCCGGGTTGCCCTGGCGGGTGCGCCAGGCGTTGAGATTGGCGACCGAGTCCGCGAATGCCTTCATCTCGCGATCGGCGAGCGCGTTGGCAGGCTTCTGCAGCTGGACGATTGCGTCCTTCGCCTCGGCTTTCTCGGCATCCTTCGCCAGCACCGCGAAAGCACCGGGGATCGCTGCGTCGTCGAGCGCCTTGCCGACATCGCCGAGCTTGGCTTCCACCAGCTCGCGGCGGATCTGCGCATCGGTCTTGCCATCGGTGACGATCGCGGAGTCCAGCGCCTTGACGGTCGAGACCAGCGCCGCGCGGTCGGCGACCAGTTTGTCGATGGCGGCGGGCTCGGCAGCGGCCTTTGCATCGGCCAGCTGCTTGGTCAGAGCGGCGATTTCACCGTCCTTTGCAGCCATCTTCTTCTTGTATTCGTCGGCTTCATCAGCGGAAGCCTTGGCCTGGTCCTGCAGCTTGGTGACGGCGGCTGCGACGGCATCCGCGTCCGACAAATCGACCTGCAGACCGTCGAGCACGATCTTTTTCATCACATTTCCCTTGTTGAGGTCCGCCAGGATGGCGGGGTTGGCATCGCAGGCAGCAAAAGGCTTGCTGTCCGAGATTCGGCATGCGGAACCGGCGCGGCCCCGATCGACGATGGCGACATGGTTGCCGCCCGTGATTTTCGACTGACGCGCATCGCAGACGGTGCCGTCCGGTGCGGTGAACTGGCCGAATTCCAGATTGGCGGAATAGCCGTTGGAAAGCTCGCGCTTGCCCGCATCGACCTTGGCGATTGCGCCCGCGTCGGTCAGCATCAGGTCAAAAGCGAGGTATTCGCCGTCTCGCATCGCGCCCATGATCGTGCCGCGCGCGTGGTCACGCCAGTTGGCGGCAGTTACGGGCTGCGAGGGGTGATCGTCGGTGACCGGCTTGCCGATGAACGACTGCACTGCGGCCTTGTCGAACACGGTGTTTTCGTCGCGAAGGACGTTGACGATTTGCTTGTCGCGCAGGCCGTGGGCGTTGGTCGGATCGACCTCATAGCCAGCGTATTGATAAACCCCGGTGGTTGCTGCTCGTGCCCGCGCGACCAGATACCCGGCACTTGTCCGGCGCGGCGCGTCGAGAATGAGGCTATCCGAGAATTCCATGCGCCGGACAGTATGGCGCACGCCCGCACGGCTTTACGGACGATGGGTTAGCGTGTATTCTCCCGCGCCATGCTTACCGCCCTCATGATGCTCCTCGCTGCCCCTGCGACCGTCAACCAGACCGTGCAGGTCGATGAGAGCCGCTACCGGGTGCTGGTGCGCGGGGATGAGGTCAAGGTGTTCAACAAGGCGCTCATCACTGGCCAGCGGGCGAACGGATCAACCAAGCAGCGCGACCAGATGCGCCAGGCGGTATCGCTCGTGACCGGGTGCCAGATCAAGGACGATTTCTGGCGCGGTGCCGTGCTGGTCGGGGTTATGGATTGCTCGGGGAAGCAGTGACCGGCTGCTCGCAATAATCGATCATGTCCTGCCAACGCTGCTCCCAATCATCGGCGCGGTAGGCTTCCGGCACGATGTCCTCCATGAGCATACGCAGCACGATTGCCGGGTTTGCCTTTTTCAGATCGACGGTCAGGATGTCGAAATCACGCGCCATCACTCACTCCACCTGAAATCGGCTTTCCCAATGCGCCGCAGACACAGGCTTTCGCCTTCACGGTGCGAGATGACGAAATCCGCATGGCAATAGCCGTCATTTACTCTGACCTGCTTGCCGATCGCATGGTCTGGGGTTTCGCCAAGATGATTAGGCCAGCTCGCCATGGTGAAGCTCTCGACGCGCGGTCCTGGCTCCATCGTGCCTTGGATTGTTGCGCTACGAAACGCGGTTTCTGCCAAGAGAACGGCGTCCATGTATTCTGTTTCCATCACTCACTCCCTGCCAGAATGGCGTCGATCATGGCGGTCCATGCGTTGACGGCTTGGTTGTTGGCCATCAGCTTGCTACCGCGCCCGTCTGCGATGGAAGCATACTGACCATCGCCAACCTCAGTATCGAGAACCTGTTCGCCACCCGCTTCGATCATTGCTCTATCCGGCTCCCGGATCGCGGTCAGGACGGCGCGGGTCAGCGCCTCGGTAGAGATCATCCGCCCGTCAGGTAGCGCGAATGCATCTATCGGGAGCCAACTAAAGCCGAGCGTCTGAGCGATCGCAGCCTTGGCGCGTTCGAGCGGGGTCATGCTGCGGACTCCAGCTCAGCCAGCAACGCCTGGTGCATCCCAGCGCCCAGGCCGAACGGCGCAAAGAGCGTCATCCCGAGGCCGTTGAAATGGATCGCGTCGTCCTCCGATCCCCGCGGAAAGTCCATTGACAGGTGACTGCACCCGCCTCCGGACCTCAAAAAGCCGCTTCGACTTACCACCCGATCGTCCTCCTCATGGAGGAAAGGGCGGGACGCGGGCACAGCAGGAAATCCGTGGGGCATGACCACATGCTTCCCGCGGCGTGGGGCACGCGTAGGGTATTCAGATGTCGAGCCCCAACTGCACGGCTTGCCATCCTCGTCGGAAAACTCGACCGATTGAACGAGCCACGAGAACGAGCCGTTCATGTCGGGCGCGCGACCTTCGCGAAACGAGATGGAGCGCACTCGGCTAAGGTTGATAGTAGAGGCCCAACGTGTCTCGGCCTTCGCTAACGCGGTATCCTGGTTGCCCGCGCGGGTGATTGCGATGCTCAGAAAATCGCCGTGCCGCTTGAACGAGAAGGAGAACCCAGCGCGCTGCCGATCGAGTTCAGCTTCGAACTCAGCGAACAATGCCTCGTTGCCCTCGCGTAGTTTCGCCTCGGCCTCAATCGCCAAGGGGTTCAGGACGGTGCGGCTGTATTCCATCGCCGCATCCATCTCATCAAATACTGTCTTGCGTTCGGTCGCGTCTCTGTTGAAAAGCTTCAAAGCCATATCGAAATCACCTTCGTTGTGGTCAGGGCCGGGCGCTGTTGACGCAGCGTTTCCGGCCCGCTTTTCTACCACAGTCCGCCGCGCGCGCCTAATCGAATTTGAGCACCGCGAGCTGGCGGCACCCGCAATAGGGCAACTGTCCTGGCATCTCCGGCGGCGGTTTGTTGTCGCTATATTCCTTGCCGTCGCGCGCCTTGTGATCGACGCGCGGATGGCGCTTGCCGCTGTGCTTCCACTCCCAATCGGCAATCCCCGCCTCGCGCCGCCGCTCGTCGGCGAGCGAGCTGGTGAGCTTGGTCAGCTGGTCCGATGCAATGCGCCGCGCCCGATCCCGCGCCATGCCGGTTGCTTCCCGGATCCTCGCCGCCACGTCCCGCGCCGGGGCTCGGGTGCGCAGGCCATCGAACACCGCGTCGCTGATGCGCTTGCGTGCCTGCGCCGACACGTCCTTGACCAGATCGACATTCCAGCTGATGTGCGTCTCGAGGCTGGCGCGCACCGCCTCGGGCCCGAGCAGCGTGTCCAGATCGACGCCGGTGGCGGAAAGGACAGCACCACGCCAGCGCCCGCGGAACCATCGTTCGGTCCTCAGAACCCAATCCCGCACCCGCGCATCGAGCAGCAGGAACAGCCGCGTCGCCTCACCGTCTGCCGCATCGATCTCGCGCTGCACGTCGGCGGGGCTATCGGTGGTCTGCTCGGAAATGGCGCGCTCGTATTCGGCGATGATGCGGAGGGACGCGCGCTGCCAGATATCGACGATCGGTAGGTAGCTTTCGCGGAACAGGTCGGTTGCGAAGGTTTGCGGCGGCACGATGTCGCGCAGTCGGATCGACTTCTTGCGCACCACGCGGGCACGGAGGGTCATGGCGGGGAGGTCGAAGGGCATGGCTTACGCCTCCTTGACCTTCGCCTTCCAATCATCGTCCAGCGGCTCGAAAATCTCAGGCCCGAACCGCAGGACACCGCGATAGGGCTCGATCGCCTCGACATCGATGTCGGGCGCGTTGTAGGAAATCGTCACGTGCGGCTGATATTCCGGCCAATCCCACGATGCACCGGCATTGCGGATTTGCTCATGTCGCCATGCCAGGCGCGACGATCCGAACAGCAGCACCAGCGCCTCACCATCCTTGCCCAGCCGCTCGACCAGACGCGGGCCGCCGGGGTTGATGACCAGCGTGCCGTCCTTTTCCTCGTTCCAGTCGTTGGCC
The DNA here is from genome assembly GCF_001556365.1 of Blastomonas sp. CCH1-A6. Classification (NCBI taxonomy): domain Bacteria; kingdom Pseudomonadati; phylum Pseudomonadota; class Alphaproteobacteria; order Sphingomonadales; family Blastomonadaceae; genus Blastomonas; species Blastomonas sp. CCH1-A6. Next base: position 7,636 of record NZ_LSIS01000314.1, read on the forward strand.
TCGACCTTGAGCCAGTCGATGGGCTGGCGACTGAACGCGATGGTGACGTGCATGTCGCTGCCGTCGATGGTGGTGGCGATGCCCTGCGCCTTGGCCCATGCTATCAGGTCGGCGCTGTTGAGCAGCTTGCGATGGACGTAGAGCGGGCGCGGGGTGGCGTCGTTCATCCGGCGCGAATCGTCCACGCTCGCGCCGTTCGCTAGAACCGGATCACCTCCTTCCGCCTGCATTGAACTCGGGTCCGTGCCGTCGTCCTCCGGCTCCTCGCCGAAGCGCTCGGCCTCGGGGATCTTGGCAAGCGCGGATTCCAGCGCGGGCAGATACCCCTGCTCGACGAGCAACGACTGGACGCCCTCGGCGAACGCCTCGCGCGGGATGACGCCGATCTTGTCCAGCACCTCGACCGCCTTCATCTCGGTCTCGAACTGCTTGGCGCGCTCTGCCTCGCTCGGCATGTCGAGCGGCGGGAACTCGTACCAGACGCCTTCGGGCATCGAGCCGAGCGCGGAGGGGATGAGGTAGGCGAACAGGTCGTCGAGGCAGGGCTTGAGGTCGATGGTCTGCCGCGCGCGGACCATCTTGTTCCAATCCTTCTGCTGGCTCTCGCCACTGCTGTTCATGCCCTCGGGCGCGCGACCGAGCAGACGGGTGGCAGGGATGTCGCTGATAGCCGCAACGAACTCGCCATAGGCGTTCATCACGTCCTTGAGCCCGGCGAAGCTGTACTGGACGTCGTCGATCCTCTCGCCTGCCCCCTCGGCGCCATCGCCAGCGTCGTAGATCGAAGCGTTGTAAAGCGACTCGGCCAGGTTGATGTTGGCGATACGCGCGGCGAGCAGGGCCTCGCCTTCCTGCGTTGCGAGAATCTCGCCAAGCTTCGGGATGCCGAGGCGCATCAGGCGCGCTTTGTGAATGAGCGAGGCAAAGGCGGTCTGCGCGGCGTCGCTGTTCTGCACCGCATCGAGCACCTGCTCGACCGTGCTCTCGCCCCACCACTCGTCCTCCCATGAATGGCCGAGGCCCATGCTGGGCAGCGGGTCGGCGCGGAACGCAATGACGCGCGAGGGGTGCACCTCGATCATGCCGCCCTGCGCGGTGCTGTAGCGGTAGAACTGCGGCTTGCCGTTGTTCGGGTCGCGATAGTCCTGGATCTCGGGACCGGCCTGCAACTGCCAGCGGGAGAGGACGTGGATATAGGCGAGCCCGCCCTTGCCGACCGTGGTAGGCGCGGGCTGCCGAGGATCGCCGGGCAGGCCGAGCAGCATGGCGCCGCCGCCAAGCCCGCGCAGCTGTTCCGCGCGCCTGATCTTGTCGAGCAGGTTGTGCCGCGCCATCTCGGCCTCGAGCAGGGTGATCTGGTCAGCCTCGGCCTTCCACTCCAACCCCTCGCGCACCATGTCCTTGGCGGGCACGTTCACGATCTTGCGCATCAGGCCGCTGCCGCGATAGGCGGCGTAGATGTCCTGCTGCGTCTTGGGCATGTAGGTATAGCGATTGGCCGAGCGCGGGTCGCTGGTGCGCCCCATGCCGGTCAATGCGTTGGTCAGGCCGTCTTTGAGGCTAAGCAGGATGCCCATGGCCGCACGGTGGCTGCGCATGGCGGGTGAGGTTACGGACGACTAGGAGGCGAGGGCGGTGAGGGAGTACCGTCCCGCGCGGATGATCGTCGAGACGCTGTAGCGCAGGGCGTCGATATAGTGGTTGTTCGCATCGACCAGCACGGGAAGAATGTCGCCAGTCAGCCGATCGACCTTGTAGCTGTAGAGGCGCATTTCCTTGATGGTCTCGCGGCATCGCGGGTGCACCACGATCTCGCGGAACGACCGCAGGAAGCGGATGCCGTCATCGATGCTGCCCTGCCACTTGCTGGCCGCCTGCGCCTTGGGCACGCCCGATCGCGTCAGGATGCTGATACTGCCAGGCGACGCGCTGTCCCAACGGCTGACATATCGGTCGAAGTCGGGGATATCGGCGCAGACCCGCGCGCCGATGGCGTCGAGCTCGATAGTCCGCCCGCCAGCCTCGTGGCTCACATAGAGCGTGTCGCCGTGGATGTAGCACCGCACCGCAGCCGTGGGGTCTTGCGCATAGCCGAAGTCTCCGCCTTGGTATGGCCCGTCCCAGCTCGGTTGCGGCTCGAACTCGGCGGTGCGCCATTTGCCCGAAAAGACCTGCGCATCGGAGTTGGTGAGGTATGCGCCCTCCCAGATATGGGCATAAGTTGCCGGGTCCAGACGCTCTTGCTCGCGCCTGCGTAGCGCGTCGAGGCCGGGCGGGAAGAACGGATTGTCCTGCCAGTTGATTTCGGTGATGAGCGCGTTTGGCGGCGGCTCCTTGATGAACCGTTTATCGACCGGCGAACCGTCAATGCGCGGGTTCCAGATGGCCCAAAGCTCAGACCTGGGCTGGCGGAACACCGTGGCCTCGAGCGCAAGCCATGACGCCTCCGGCACGTCCTCGGCTTCTTCCACGATGGTCAGGTCGATCTTGGCCAGCGACTTGATGCCGCCGCTGTTGTGCCGCAATCCGCGGAATAGGAACTCGGTGCCATTTCGGCCGCGCAGGTAATCGACACCGACGTCGTAATGAGCCTCGAGCCAAGGATAGGCCGCGATGGCGGCTTTGAGCTCGGCGTGAAAGCTCTCCTTGATCGATACCTGCAGGTCGCGGGTGCACAGCACGCGCAAGGGCTCGGCATAGCCCCAGACGGACGCCATCAACGCCGCGCTGAACGACTTTGCCGAAGCGGAGATGATCGCCGCGCTTGAAGCAACGGGTCACACAGTAACCCCGCCTGACCCGCTGGTGGCAGATCGGGAGTTCCTGGCTGGGCTGTTTGAAAGCTTCGGACTGCGCAACCGGGCCAGGCTTATCCGAGATGGCGTTGACGACACGGTTGTCCCCGCCGCCATGGCCTACCTTCGTGCCAACAAGGGGAGGCTGTGATGGAAGAAAAAACACCGATTTGGGCGCTTGACCAAGCTGCGCGGGCTGCTGGCTTTGTTGATTTTGACGCCGTTTCTTACGGCGAAACGCACAGCACGATGAAATCTGTGCGTAGCCATGCCCGCATGATCGCAACCTACGAAAAGCCGCCTTTGGATCATGCTCAAGAGCGCAAAGAGTTGGCGCGACTTCTGCGGTTCATGAACATGCGCCAAACATCTTGGCAGGTTGAAAGCGGGGAGGGCCAAGAAGGCCTGCTGTTAGAATATCTCGCCATCATTCGGGAGCGCCGCCAATGACCCCGATCCCCGCGCCGATGGGCAAGCCCTACCGTGTCAGCTCTAACGCGGTCTGGCCGCTGCGCGCCGCCGATGGCCGCACATTCGCAGAACACCATGCTGAGAAGGAACGCAAGCAATGACCAAGACAGCACATACGCCGGGGCCTTGGGCCGTTGTGAATGGGAGCCTTATTAGCTCAAACCTCGACAGCGAGGGGCAAGAGATTGACCGTCCGGTCGGCAATCAAGGTATCTACGTTGCGCAGACCAAGGGACCGGATAGCAATCCCAACGCCGCCCGCATCGTCGCCTGCGTGAACGCCTGCGAAGGCATCGCCAACCCGGATGTGGTGCCGGAGGCGATTGCGGCGCTGCGAGGCGTCCGCTGGCGCAGCGCAGATCGCGACAACATGGAGTTTGTAGCGACCATCACTTATTCGCAGATGGACAAGTTGCGCGCCATCCTCGCCAAGCTGGAGGGCCGGTCATGACCCCCTACGAAATCGCCGGATCCTACATCGCAGGCATATTCATAGCGATGCTGGTTGGCGAGCGGTATGCGGACAAGCTGCCGCGCCGCCATCGCCCGATGATCCCGCTCTATTCGTTCTTCTGGCCGCTCGCCATGTTCGTCGGTGCGGTCGCTATGTTCGGAACGCAGGCCCGGCGGTCGGCAAGAAGGAGGGAACGGTGATGCCCAGCCGTGCCCGAACCTTCGTCCGCGATGACCGCGAAACCGAGGTTGAGGTCGATTACGAGGTGCGCGGCGGCAGCGAGCCGTCCGGCATGTTCGGCCCGCCCGAGGATTACGACCCCGGTGAGCCGCCAGAGGTGACCGTGACCGGCGCTTGGCTGCTGGCCGACGCGAACAATCCCGATGCACCCGAGGTCGAGCTTACCGACGCCGAGCGGGAGCGGTTTGAGCAAGAGGTCATCGAAGACCCCGAGACATGGGAGCCGGATTATGCGGTCGGCCACCTGCAACGATGGCTGGACGGCATGGGCGGGCTCAACGTGGCAGGCATGACGCTAGAGCGCGTGCAGGGCTACATCGACATGCGCCGCCGGGAAGGCGTGACCGGCGAGACGATCCAGAGTGAGCTTGCGGCCCTGTCCCGGTCGATGAAGTGGGCAGCGCTCAACCAGATCATCCCTTATGCCCCGCCCGTCCCGCGCGTTGAAGCTGGCCACAAGTCGGGACCGAAGGAGATCGAATACAGCATGGAACAGGTTGCGGCGCTGCTAGAGGCATCTGCCCGGCAGGCTGAGCGCGTCCATATCCAGCTTTTCACGATAATCATGCTTTCGACACACGCCCGCGTCGAGGCTGTTCTAGAGCTGGACGCCAGCCAGATCAGGGATGGGTTGATCTACTTCAACGCCCCAGGCCGAGCGCAGACGATCAAGAAGCGGGCCATTGTCCCTATCGTGCCGACTCTGGCCAATGTGTTGCCAGCCACCGGCAAGGTGATCCGCCAATGGAATGCGTGCAAAGATGGCAGCATGGTGGGGCGCGACGTGTTCAGCATCCGCAAGGCGTTCGCCAACTGCCTGATCGACGCAGGGATAACAAAGGACGGCGAGCCGTGGGGGAGCCCGAACACGCTACGCCATACGATCCACACTCAGTTGCAGCGCGTTGGCGTCCCGCAAGCGCAGATCGACACGGCAGCGGGCCATGCCACTGACGGCGGGCGCACTGGTCGCAATTACACGCACCTGCGCCCCGAATATCTGAAAGAGTTTTGCGAGGCTATCGAGGCGTATTGGGCGGACATGGACAAACTGACCACCGTGCATCGGCGGTCCCTGGTCGGTCCCAATCTTTTTAGCCATATCGACGGGAGGGCGTTGTAAATGCCGCAAATCCGGGCTATAAGAATGGTGGAGCCTAGCGGGATCGAACCGCTGACCTCTACACTGCCAGTGTAGCGCTCTCCCAGCTGAGCTAAGGCCCCATCTTCGCCGGTTTTTGACCCCCCGGCGTCGGGAAGGACCGCCCTTTAGTCGAGCGATCCGAAGGTGGCAAGGGGCAATTTTGCCCCCTGCCAATATTTCGCGTGTCCGTCGAAAAAGGCTCAGCCTTCCTCGTCGTCGTCCGCTGCGGCGACGCCCAGGTCGTCGTCTCCGCCCAGGTCGACATCGTTGTCGGGCGAATCGCCGTCTTCGTCGATGTCCAGATCCTCATCGGCCAGATCGACATCCTCCTTCTCGATGACCTTCTTCTTCTCTTCCTCGAAGGGCAGCGGCTGCTTGGACTTCAGCACCGGCTCGGGCGTCCAGCTGTTGCCGCAGTTGATGCAGGATACGGGGTCGTCCTTGCCAAGGTCGTAGAAGCGGGTGCCGCATTTCGGGCAGCTGTGCTTGGCGCCCCATTCAGGCTTGATCATGAAAAATGCCTCGGTTTCAGCTCAATCAATGGATCGATGTGGAGAAGGTTGCATGCTTCCGCAAGGCGGCGCGCACGCCACCGGCCGGAAAATTGGCGTGCGCCTTGCCATAGCTTTGTGCCGCTGTCAAAAGCTGCGTCGCTTTTACTCCCCGGCAGACCATGCCCAAACGGAAATGCACTGAACATCATGGCCCATCATGCTGACGAGGCGGCGCGCCCGCGCCGCTTTTCCGCAGGCTCTGCGCTGACCGGCGCGATCCGCGTTCCCGGCGACAAGTCGATCTCGCACCGCGCGCTGATGCTGTCGGCGCTGTGCGTGGGCGAGAGCCGCATCTCGGGACTACTGGAAGGCGAAGACGTGCTTGCCACCGCCGCCGCGATGCGGGCGATGGGCGCGACGATCGCACGCGGCGACGATGGCGTGTGGACGGTGCACGGCGTCGGTGTGGGCGGGCTGATGCAGCCGGAACAGGCGCTCGACATGGGCAATAGCGGCACCTCGACCCGCCTGCTGATGGGGCTGGTCGCCAGCCACCCGATCACCGCGATGTTCACCGGCGATGCATCCTTGAGCCGCCGCCCGATGGCGCGCGTTACCGATCCGCTCAGCGAAATGGGCGCGGAGTTTGGCGCCAGCCCTGGCGGTACGCTGCCGCTGATGGTGCGCGGGCTGCAGCCGGCGGTGCCGATCACCTATCGGCTTCCCGTGGTCTCCGCGCAGGTCAAATCGGCGATCCTGCTCGCCGCGCTCAACACGCCGGGTACCACCACGGTCATCGAACCGGTGGCGACGCGCGACCATAGCGAAAAGATGCTCGCCGGATTCGGCGCACCGCTGACCGTCGAGGTCGATGCCGAAGGCGTACGGCATATCTCGGTCACCGGACCGTGCGATCTCAAGGCACAGGATATCGTCGTTCCGGGCGATCCGTCGTCCGCCGCGTTCTTCATCGTCGCCGCGCTGATCGTGCCGGGATCGGATCTGATCATCGAGAATGTCGGCATGAACGTCACCCGCACCGGCATCATTACCGTGCTCGAGGCGATGGGCGGGCAGATTGAGCGGCTTAATGAACGCACCGTCGGCGGCGAGCCGGTGGCGGACCTGCGCGTGCGGGCGAGCGCGCTCAAGGGAATCACCGTCGATCCCGTGATCGTGCCGAGCATGGTCGACGAGTTTCCGGTGTTCTTCATCGCCGCCGCGATGGCCGAGGGTACGACCGTCACGTCCGGGCTCGACGAGTTGCGCGTCAAGGAATCGGACCGGCTCGCCACCATGGCGCGTGGGCTCGAGGCGATCGGCGCGGCGGTGGAAGAGCGCGAGGACGGCCTTGTCATCACCGGCAGCGGGGGCAGGGCGCTTCGCGGCGGCGGGCCGATCACGACATCACTCGACCACCGTATCGCGATGAGCTTTGCGGTGGCGGGGC
>NZ_LSIS01000315.1:0-16041 GCF_001556365.1 Blastomonas sp. CCH1-A6
GCAATCCGCGCCTCGGCCTCGAGCGGATCGTCGGCAAAGCGCGCGAGCCGCACAGCGCTGCCCTCGGACGGCGCGGCGGCGTCGAGTTCACGGATCATGCAGGGGGAAAGGCTGTTGCCCGCCAGCTCGATCCCCTGCGTGCGGGCCAGCTCCATCAGCGCATCGCTGCTGCTGGCGATCCCCGCCTCGCGATCGGAGGCGATCTTCGTCCGCAGCATCGTGCGGAGCAGCTGCCCGCCCTTGACCGGAGCGAGCCGCCAGCGCGGCAAATCGCCGAGCGCGCCGTCGAGAAGCGTACCGCCGCGGATCGCCGCGACATGGCTCACCGGCCCAAGCTGCTCGGTGCAGGCGATCAGCGACGCCTGCCACAGGCTGATGCTGGCACGGTCGAGCGGGACGAGGCTTTCGTTGCAGCCGGGCAGATCGGGCAACAGGCTGGCGATGCCATGCCCGGCCAGCGCGCGCGCGGTCTCCACCATCAGGTGGCGGACGCGGTTCGCCTCATCGAACAGCGGCGGCAGGATCAGCAGCGCCGGGCCGGTCTCGGGCCCATGGCGAAGGCACAGTTCGTCGTTGCCGTCGAACCGATAGGCGCGGATCACGCGGCGGCCTTGGCCCGCGCGAAATCGACGAGATTGCCGAAATTCTCGAATAGCTCGCCATCGACCTCGTCATCCTCGATCAGGATGCCCAGGCGATCCTCCATCTCGGTGAGCAGGCCAGCCACCGCCATCGAATCGAGCTCGGGCAGCGCGCCGAACAGCTCGGTATCGCGGTCGAAGCCGGCGACCTGCGCTTCGGACAGGCCCAGAATGTCGCGCAGCACCTGGCGCACCACGGTTTCGATCGCGTCGCTCGCTCCGCTGGTCTCGATCTCGCTCACATATCCCTCGCTGGCTTTGTGGCCATTTGCGGCCTCCCCCGGACCGCGTGCACGCGGCCTTAGTCCTTACCAAAACGGGCGGCAAGCCCTGCGACGCGGCTCCGGGCCATATAGGGCCAGGCCTTGGGCGACCTGGGCCAGATCAGCTCCAGCCGATAGCGCGGGCGCATTTCCTCCATCCAGTCGCGCTTGTAGGCGTCGCGGCCCGTGCCGAAATCGACCAGATCGACCTGATCGGTATCGATGACATGCGCGAACAAGGCGTGCGTCAGCAGCGTGCCGGGCGAAGCCTGAATGTGGCGCTCGTCATGTGCCAGCTTGTGGATATAGGCGGTGCCGTTCTCCACCGTCCAGAATTGTGCGGCGACCGCCTGGCCGTCGATGCTCGCCATGCCCATGCGCAGCCGCCCGGCTTCGGATTCGCGCTCGGCCAGCCAGCGCAGGAATTCGGGATTGCCCTCTTCGGGCTTCCAGCTGCGCGCATAGATGGTTTCGTAATCGGCCCAGTCCTGCGCGTCGAAGCGATGCTCGACACGGAGCGAAATCACGCCCTTGCTGCCCTTGCGCTTGACGGTGGAGCGCAGCTGGCCGGGGCGGTCCTGCCAATATTCGGCAAAGCTGCGGCCCTTCAGGTGCAGCACATGGTTCTCGTCGCACGGTTCGCGGCGGACGATCCAGCCGCTGGCGGCGAAGGTCTCCTCGATCAGCGTTGCAGAGCCGCATTCGTCGGGCACGGGGGAGAGGATCAGCCGATGCGTCGTCTTGCTCAGCTTCTGAGCGACGGACAGCATCAGTGCGCGCCGACGCTGCGCATCGGGCGTGCCCCCGAAAACCGGGCGCCAGATGAAGCTGTACCAGTTGGCCATCGAGCCAAGGCCCGATCGGCCGTTGTCGATCAGGTGCAGTTTGACCGCATCGCCACGGTCGGCGGCATAGGCGATGTGCGGCGCGTGATCGGCGAGGCAGTGGCGGTGCAGCCCGTCGAACCAGAGCGCGCGATCGAACAGCCCGACCCGGCCGGGATTGTCGAGCGCAGAAAGCCGGTGCGCGCCCGCAGCCTTCCGGTTATCATGATATTCATCATTCAACGTCATGAACCCCATGATGCCGCGTCTTCCTTATGAGCCAAACCGTTCGTGATGTCTCTCGATCCCACTCCGCAGCCGCTCGATCATCTGGTGTTGAGGGGCGAGGGCCCCGCAAGCGCGCTGATATTGCGTGAAGGCTCTCTTAGCTACGACACGTTAAACTTGCGTATCGGTTTGCTTGCGGCCTGGTTAACCACGATGGGGCTGGAACATGGCGACCGGGTCGCGACCTGGCTGCCCAAGAACGAGACCACCTGCCTGATGCCGCTGGCGGCGGCACGCGCCGGAATGGTGCATGTGCCGATCAACCCGGTGCTCAAGCGCGCGCAGGTCGCGCATATCCTGGCCGATAGCGGCGCGAAGCTGCTGATCGCGGGCCGCACCCGGCTGACGACGCTGCTGGCCGAGGATGTTCCCGCCGCGTGCCGGATCATGGACGATGACGAGGCGATGGCCGCGTGGAAGGCGGGCGAGGCGAGCCTGGGCGCTTCCGCTCATGATCCCAAGGATCTGGCGGCGATACTTTACACGTCGGGTTCGACCGGCAAGCCCAAAGGCGTGATGCTGAGCCATGCCAATATGTGGCTCGGCGCGATCAGCGTGGCGGACTATCTGGGGCTGGAGAGCGACGACAAGACGCTGTGCGTGCTCCCCTTGAGCTTCGATTATGGGCAGAACCAGCTGCTTTCGACCTGGGCCGCCGGGGGCTGTGCCATACCGCTCGATTATCTGATGCCGCGCGATGTGGTGAAATCCTGCATGCGGCACGGCATCACCACGCTGGCTGCGGTCCCGCCGCTGTGGACGCAGTTGGTCGAGATCGAGTGGCCCGCAGAGGCGACCGCGACGATGCGGCGGCTGACCAACAGCGGCGGCGCGCTCAGCCCCGCGCTGGTCAAACAGCTGCGCGGCATCTTCCCCGAGACGCGCATCTTCGCGATGTATGGCCTGACCGAAGCGTTCCGCTCGACCTATCTCGACCCCGATCTGATCGATGGCAACCCGACCAGCATCGGCAAGGCGATCCCCTTTGCCGAGATCCTCGTCGTCAACGACGCCGGCGAGGATGCAGCAGCAGGCGAGGAGGGCGAGCTGGTGCATGCCGGGCCGCTGGTCGCGCAGGGCTATTGGCAGGATGCCGAGCGCACGGCAGAGCGCTACAAGCCGGCCCCTGCCTTCTCGACCTATGGCGGCATGGCGGTCTGGTCGGGCGACCGGGTGCGGCGTGACGAACAGGGGCTGCTCTATTTCGTCGGGCGGCGCGATGCGATGATCAAGTCCTCGGGCAACCGCATCAGCCCGGCGGAGATCGAGGACGCGGCGACCTCGACGGGCCTCGCGGCAGAAGCCGTGGCACTCGGCATTCCCGATCCGCAGCTGGGCCAGGCGATCCTGCTGCTCGTCCGCCCCGCAGCGGTGCCGCAGCCCGAGCAGCTGGTCGATGATCTGCTGATCGCGATGAAGCGCGATCTGCCCGCGTTCATGCTGCCAAAAATCGTCGAGCTGCGATCCGAATTTCCCAAAAACCCCAATGGCAAGATCGACCGCGCGCTGCTGGTCGCCGAGATCGAGGAACGTCACGCATGAAGCCTTTGGGGCCGATACCCGCCGGTTTTGCGGCAATCGACGGCGAGCTGGCGGTGCAGGGCATCAAGGCCAGCGAACTGGTCGAGCGGGCGGGGGATACCCCTTGCTTCGTCTATTCGTCGGACATGCTGCGCGCGCGCGTCGCCTCGCTGCGCGCGGCCATGCCCGATCGGCTGGCGATCCATTATGCGATGAAGGCCAATCCCTTCGCGCCGGTGCTGCAACTGATGGCTTCACTGGTCGACGGCATCGACATCGCCTCGGCGGGCGAACTGGCGCTGGCGCAGGCGGCGGGGATGGACGCCGCGCGCATCAGCTTTGCCGGGCCCGGCAAGCGCGACCGCGACCTTGAGGCCGCGATTGCCGCAGGCGTCACGCTCAACCTCGAATCCGAAGGCGAGTGCGAGCGCGCGCTGGCGATCGGCCAGCGCATCGGCGTGCAGCCGCGTCTGGCCGTCAGGGTCAATCCCGATTTCGACCTGCGCGGATCGGGCATGCGCATGGGCGGCGGAGCCAAGCCTTTCGGCATCGACCAGGCACGCGTGCCTGCGCTGGTGCGCCATATCCTGGCCGAGGGCGCGCACTGGCGCGGTTTCCATATCTTCGCCGGATCACAGGCGCTCGATGCCGATGCGATCATCGAGACGCAGGGCAAGACGCTCGACCTTGCCGCGCAGCTCGCCGACGAGTCAGGCGTGAGCCCCGAGCATGTCAATCTGGGCGGCGGCATGGGCATTCCGTATTTTCCGGGCGACACGCCGGTCGACATTGCCAAGGTCGGCGCGGCGCTCGGCGAGCGGTTCGCGGCGCTGCCCGATGCTCTCCAGCACACGCATTTCGCGATGGAACTGGGCCGTTGGCTGGTGGGCGAGGCGGGCGTGTATCTGACCCGCATCGTCGACCGCAAGACCAGCCATGGAGAGCTGTACCTGGTCACCGATGGCGGGCTGCACCACCAGCTCGCCGCGAGCGGCAATTTCGGCACCGTCGTGCGGCGCAACTATCCGGTCGCGATTGCCAGCCGCTTCGATGCGCAGCCGGCGGAAGAGGCCAATGTCGTCGGCTGCCTGTGCACCCCGCTCGACCGCCTAGCCGACAAGGCGCATCTGCCCGCGGCTGAGGTCGGTGATCTGGTCGCGGTGTTCTGCGCCGGGGCCTATGGCGCCACCGCCAGCCCGGCGGATTTCCTCGGCCATGGCAAGGCGGCGGAAATCCTGATCTAGTTCAGGCGAGCGCGCGCGCCGCGGCGGCATTGCGCTGGATCGCGGCAGTGTCGATCGGTCCTGCCGGGATCATCCAGCTGCCGCCGACACATAGCACCGGATCGATCGCCAGCCAGTTGCCCGCGGTCTCCAGCGTCACCCCTCCGGTGGGGCAGAATTTGCACTGGCCGAAGGGCGCGGCGAGCGATTTGAGCGCGGGGATGCCGCCTGCCGCCATGGCCGGGAAGAACTTGAAATGGGTGAGGCCCATGTCGAGCCCACGCATGATGTCGCCGGCATTGGCGATGCCGGGCAGGAAGGGAATGCCGCTTTCGATCGCCGCCTTGCCCAGGTTCTCGGTAAGGCCAGGCGAAACGATGAATTCCGAACCTGCGTTGAGCGCCGCGTCGAGCGTCTTCGGATCGATCACGGTACCCGCGCCGACGATCGCGCCTTCGACCTGCTTCATCGCGGCGATCGCCTCGAGCGCGGCAGGGGTGCGCAGCGTCACCTCGAGCACCTTCAGACCGCCCGCGACAAGCGCCTCGGCCATCGGCACCGCATCGGCGACATCGTTGATGACGATCACCGGGATGACCGGTGCGGTCAGCATGATGGTTTCGATCGCGGGTGCAGTCATGCGGCATTCTCCTGGGCAAAGGCGGCGGCGGCCCCGAACAGGCCGGGCTGGGGATGATCGATCAGCTTGACGGGGATCGTCTCCATCAGCTGCTGGAACCGGCCCTTGGCGACGAAGCGCTCCTCGAACCCGGACTGCGGCAGACGGTCGGCGATCCGCTGACCAAGGCCGCCCGCGATTACCACCGCGCCCGCGCCCTGTGCCAGCGCAAAATCGCCTGCGGCTGCACCCAGGCTGAGGCAGAACCGATCGAACGCGGCGGCGGCCAAGCTGTCCTCGCCCGACAGCGCAAGCTGCCACAGTGCCTTGTCCTCCATGCTGACGACCGCGCGGCCTTCGATGCTGGCCAGCGTCTCGTAGATCGCGGCGAGACCGGGGCCCGAGCAGACGCGCTCGACCGAGACGCGGCGGTGCTGGCGGCGCAGCCGGGCGAGAATGGCGTCCTCGATCGAATCGAGCGGCGAATAGTCGACATGGCCGCCCTCGGTCTCGACCGCGCGATAGCCATCGGGACTGCGCACGACATAGGCGACGCCGAGGCCGGTGCCGGGGCCGATCACGGTGATCACGCCCTTTTCGGGCAGATCGCCCCCGGGGCCGCACAGGTGCGAATAATGGTCCGCCCCGCAATGCTGCACCGCATGCGCGACCGCGCCGAAATCGTTGATTAGGATATAGTCGTCGACATTCAGCTTCTCGCGCACCAGCGCGGGGCGGATGACCCAGGGGTTGTTGGTCATCTTGAGCACTTCGCCGCGGATCGGCGTGGCGAGCGCGATGGCGGCGGCGCGGGGTAGGGGCTCGCCGATCGTCTGGCCGAAGGCCTCCCAGGCGGTCTGGAGGCTGGCATATTCGGCGCATTTGAGCGTCACCGGCTCGCCCAAATGGGTGACGCGGCCCTGCTCGATGGTCGCGAGCGCAAAGCGCGCATGGGTGCCGCCAATGTCTGCGGTTACGATCTGCATGTTCAACCCTTTGATTGCGTTTCGCTCAGCACTTTCGTCACCCCCGCGAAGGCGGGGGTCCCGCTTCTGCACCGGCGGCTCGAAACAAGCGGGATTCCCGCGTTCGCGGGAATGACGGGGAGGGGATGGAGATCACAACCCCGCCATCGCCAGCATCGCGCTCGCGCCCGCTTCCGCATTGTCGCTCGAAGCGCGCATCAGGGCGAACAGCTCGCGACCGGTGCCCATCGGCTGAGCGGGCTGGCTCGCGGTCGGGCGGGCTTCCCAGTCCGCGCCGTCCACCGCAACGCTGATCGTGCCTGCGACCGCATCGAGCCGCACGATATCGCCATCGCGGATGCGCGCCAGCGGGCCGCCATCACAGGCTTCCGGCCACAGATGGATCGCCGCGGGCACCTTGCCTGATGCGCCCGACATGCGGCCATCGGTGACCAGTGCCACCTTGAACCCGCGATCCTGCAGCACGCCGAGCGAGGGCGTGAGCTTGTGCAATTCGGGCATGCCATTGGCGCGCGGTCCCTGGAAGCGGACCACCACGACGACATCGCGCTCGAGTTCGCCCGCCTTGAACGCGGCGATCACCGCATCCTGATCGTCGAACACGCGCGCGGGCGCCTCGATGATCCAGCGTGCCGGATCGACCGCGCTGGTCTTGACGATGCCGCGCCCCAGATTGCCCTCGACCAGCCGCATCCCGCCATCGGGTTGGAAGGCCTGGGCGACCGGACGCAGCATGGCCTCGTCGCGCGTCACCTCGGGCGAGGGGACGAAGCTCAGCGCGCCCGCCTCGTCGAGCACCGGTTCCACCGCATAATCGAGCAGCGACTGGCCCGAGACGGTCAGGATATCGGTGTGCAGCAGGCCCGCGCCCGCCAGTTCGCGGATGGTGAAGCCGATGCCTCCTGCGGCATGGAAATGGTTCACGTCGCCCGATCCGTTGGGATAGACGCGCGCGAGCAGCGGGATGATCGCGGACAGCTCGCTCAGGTCCTGCCAGTCGATATGGATCCCCGCCGCGCGCGCCATAGCGGGCAGGTGGATCGCGTGGTTGGTCGATCCGCCGGTGGCGAGCAGGCCGATGCAGGCGTTGATGATCGCCTTTTCGTCGACGCAATGGCCGAACGGGCGGTAATCCTCGCCATCCCAGCCGATCTGGGTCACGCGGTGCGTCGCCGCGCGCGTGAGCTCCTGGCGCAGCTTGGTGCCGGGGTTGATGAAGGCGGAGGCGGGCACGTGCAGCCCCATCATCTCCATCATCATCTGGTTCGAATTGGCGGTGCCATAGAAGGTGCAGGTGCCCGCGCCGTGATAGCTCGCGGCTTCGGCCTCGAGCAGCTCCTCGCGGCCGACCTTGCCCTCGGCATAGAGCTGGCGGACGCGCTGCTTCTCCTTGTTGGCCAGGCCCGACGGCATCGGGCCTGCGGGCACGAAGATGGTCGGGATATGGCCGAAGCGCGCGGCGGCGATGAACTGGCCGGGGACGATCTTGTCGCAGATGCCCAGCACCAGCGCGCCTTCGAACATGCCATGGCTCATCGCGACGGCGCTCGACATCGCGATGGTATCGCGGCTGAACAGCGAGAGTTCCATGCCGAGCTGGCCCTGCGTCACGCCGTCGCACATCGCGGGCACGCCGCCTGCGACCTGCGCGGTCGCGCCGACCTCGCGCGCGAAGATCTTGATCTGCTCGGGATAGCGGCCATAGGGCTGATGCGCCGAGAGCATGTCGTTATACGCAGTGACGATGCCGATGTTCATCGCCTTGCCCGAGCGGATCACGGCCTTGTCCTCGCCCGATGCCGCAAAGCCATGCGCCAGGTTCCCGCAGGACAGGGTGGGGCGATGCACGCCTTTGTCGCGTTCGCGCGCAATGAAATCGAGATAGGCCTGGCGGCCGGGACGCGAGCGTTCGATGATCCGCTGCGTGATCCGTTCGAGCTCGGGGTGAAGGCTGGTCATGTTTCGCTCCAGAAGATGGTGACCGGTGCGTGCGCGGCCTTGAGCAGCCGCGCGATCGGCAGGTCGTTGGCCCCCCCAAGGGCGTCGTCGAGAACCTTGCGCTTGTCCGCGCCCTTCAGCACCAACATGATATGGCGCGCGCGCACCAGCGCCGACAGGGTCAGCGACAGCCGGTCGAACGGCGCTTCGGGCGGCAGCGGATCGGGGGTCAGCCGCACCACCTCCAGCGCGCCATCGGCATGCGGATCGGTATTGGGGAAGAGCGAGGCGATATGCCCGTCCGCGCCCATGCCCAGCCAGACGAGATCGAAGGGCGGCGGGGTCACGCCTGCCTCCAGCGGCACCAAGGCCGCGCCGGTCGCGGCGAGCGAGCGTTCGAGCAGGCCGAAATTGCTCGCTGCGTGATCGGTTGGCACGCAGCGGTCGTCGGTCAGCCAGACCGCGACATCGACCCAGCCGATATCCTCGCGCTCGGCCAAAGCGGCGAGGATTGGCCCCGGCGTGCTGCCGCCGGGCACCGCGATCGCGCGTGGCTTGCCGCCGGCGAGCATTCCGGCGATGAAATCGGCGATCGCCTCGATCGAGGCATCGGGCGCGAAATGCGCGCTGGCGGTGGCGGCCAGGTCAGTCATTCCAGCTCACCCCGTCGCGTTCGGTCAGCGCGATCGCGGCGCTCGGCCCCCAGCTGCCCGATCCATAGGATTTGGGCTCGATCGCATTGTCGGCCCAGGTCTTGCGGATCGCATCGATCCAGCGCCACTGCGCCTCGACCTCGTCGCGGCGGACGAACAGCGTGGGCTCGCCATCTATGAGGTCGAGCAGCAGCCGCTCGTACGCAATGCGACGCTGCGCCTTGGAGAATGCTGCGGTGAGCGACAGGTCGAGCGGCACCTCGCGCAGGATCAGCCCGCCGCGGTCGAGGCCCGGCTCCTTGGCCATCACCAGCAGGCGGACATATTCCTCGGGCTGCAGGCGGATGACGAGGCGATTGGCCGAAAGCCGGCCGCCGCGCTGCGCGAAGATATTGTGCGGCACCTGCTTGAACTGGATGACGATCTCGCTGCGGCGTTCAGCGAGGCGCTTGCCGGTGCGGAGGTAAAAGGGCACGCCCTGCCAGCGCCAGTTGTCGACATGCGCCTTGATTGCGACAAAGGTCTCGGTGTCCGATGCCTTACCGAGATCGTCGGCGTAGCTGTTCACCGAATTTCCGCCGACCGCACCTGCGCCGTACTGGCCGCGCACCACCTCATTGGGCGAGACCGGGCGCAGCGAGCGCAGCACCTTGACCTTCTCGTCGCGGATCGAGGTCGCGTCGAACTCGGCCGGGGGCTCCATTGCGGTTAGCGCGACCAGCTGCAGGATATGGTTCTGCACCATGTCACGCAGCGCGCCGGTATCGTCGTAAAAGCCATGGCGGCCTTCGAGGCCCACGGTCTCGGACACGGTGATCTGGATATGCTCGATGCCGTTGGCGTTCCACAACGGCTCGAACATCATGTTGGCAAAGCGCAGCGCCATCAGGTTCTGCACGGTTTCCTTGCCGAGATAATGGTCGATGCGGAAGGTGCGGTCCTCGGGGAAGGCATGCGCGACGGCATCGTTGATCGCGCAGGATGAGGCGAGGTCGTTGCCCAGCGGCTTTTCGAGCCCGATGCGCACCATCTCGCCCGCGAGGCCAGCGGACTTGAGGCCCTGGATGGTCGGGGTGAACAGGAAGGGCGCGGTCGACAGGAAGATCGACATGCCGCCCGAGATGTCACCGAGCCGTTCGGCCAGCGCGGCAAAGCCCTCGATCTTCGACGCGTCGAGAGGTTGATAGCTCAACTGCTTGAGGAAGCTCGCGATTTTCTCATCGTCCTTGCGCGCTTCGGGCAAGAACTGCGCCAGTGCCTCGCCCGCCATCGCGCGGAAGGCCTCGTCGTCGAGCTCGCTGCGCGCGGTGCCCATAATGCGCAGATCGGCGGCGATCAGCCCATCGCAATGCAGCGCGTAGAGCGAGGGCAGCAGCATGCGCTTGGACAGATCCCCCGTCGCGCCAAAGAGAAGGAGCGTCCGGGATTGCGCATTCGCCATTTTTGAATCCTATCCTTTTTCGTGACCGCAGCCGCAGCGGGTCATCTGTTAGGGTCGGGTCGCGCCGGTGTCCACCGGTCAAACCCGATGTATAGCTATGCATTGTTTTGCAATCGATTGCAATCACCCTCGCCGTGTCATGAAACGGTCATTTGCCGCTAGGGAACACGACTTTTGTTGCGTGTCAGCCGAGCGCGCGCTCGAGCGCGGCGGCAAGCCGCAAGCCGGCGCGCATCACCTGGGTACGCACCACCGGGATCAGTGCCTCGATATCGGCATCGCTGTGCCGCGCCCGCTCGTCCTTGCCCAATGCAGGGCCGCAAGCGGGGCCATGCTGAGCGGTGGGATAGGCGACATCGCGCGACAGCTCCCAGGCCTGTTGCGCCCAGTCTTCGACGGTGCCGCCTGTGACAGCGGCGCGCTCTTCGGCCGAATAGGCGCGCACCAGCGGCAGGCCTTGCGTGATGGCGCGCTCGGCGATCGGGCCGTCCCACAGCCGGTGCAAGTTCATGCGCCCCTCGACAATGCCATAGGCCGCGCTCACACGGTTGCCGCCCAGGTCGCCGCGATCGCCCGCGTGCATCGGCTGGTGCATGTCGCCGACCGTGTGGAGCAGGAAGGCGAGCGCCTCGAGCCGGACATGCGTCGGCAGCTTGCGGTCTGCCAGCAGCGCCTCGTTGCGCGTGACCTGCGCCGGCACGCAGCTGCCGTTAGGACAATTGGCCTTGATGTCGAACGGCTTGCAGATGTCGATATTCACATAGTGCCAGGGGGCCGTATAGCCCCAGCGCAGGTCATCGCGGCGGATGCAATCGGCCCATACGCTGGCGTCCTCGATCGTCCTCAGCGGACATTCGGGGGTTGCAAGCTGCTTCTCCTGCGCCAGTAGCGCGCGGATCCGCGCGCGCACCTTCGGCGAGACATTGGCCTCGGCAATCTGCGCAATCACCCGGTGCCCGTAATCGCCCCAGGCGAGCGCGGGGCGCGCAGCGAATGCCGTCACCGCGAGCGCGGCGACCATCGCCAATCGAACCAAAAGTGTCATCTCAATTCCTTGCGGATCACCAGCTTGAGCCCCGACCAGGTCGCATCGACCGCGCAGACCTTCACATCGACCAGCCCCATCGGCAGGGCCACACTGCGGATAACGTCCTCGGTAATGTCGGTATCCAGTTTTGCTGCCTTTTTCGGCCAGCTGACCCAGATCATGCCGTCGCGGTCCATGCTGGCCATCAGCCGGGCGAGTTCGCGCTCGAGCACCGCGCGTTCGGTGGTGAACAGGTGCGCTGCGGCAAAGCCCTGGCCCGGGTCGATCACGGTCTCGAGCGTCTCTACCTCGGCTTCGATTTCCGCCCGCACGGCATCGGGCATGCTATCGAACCACACGCGCATGCCGGGTTTCAGGCCCAGCTTGCGGGCGAGGGGGGTACCGGAATAGCCTGTGGTCATTGGCACTACCCCCTTGCTCAGGTTGCGTTTGACTTGATCCATAGCGCGTACGTCCCTCGACTTCGCTCGGGACAAACGGAATTGGAGGGCATCGCCTTGATTTCTCACGGCAACCAAGAAACGAAATTGCTCAACGCAGGGAAGTCGCTTTCCATTCCCCGTTTGTCCCGAGCGAAGTCGAGGGACGTTGTACGACCTCAGCCTTCCATCCACTCCCGGAAGAAGGCGAGATTGCGCTCACGGAGTTCGGTCACCGTAACGCTGGCCCCAGACGCAAACGCCACGGCATCCCCACCCGTCGTACCGATGACCTGCGCGCGCACGCCGCCAGCCTCGGCCGCCGCGATCACCGCAGGGCTATCGCTCGTCGTCACGACATAGCGTGCCTGGCCTTCGCCGAACCAGAAGCCCGCATCGCCCTCTGCAGAGAGTTCCGCGCCGATGCCCGATGCGAGCGCCATCTCGGCGACCGCGACCGCCAGGCCGCCGTCGGAAATGTCGTGCACCGCGCTCACCTTGCCCCCGGCGATCAGCGACGCGATGACGCCGCCCGATTCCAGCTCGCCCTTGAGGTCCACCTGCGGCGGTGCGCCCTCGCGGCGGCCGTGCAGCACGTCGAGCCAGAGCGACTGGCCGAGTTCGCAGGTCCCGTTGCCGCCAATCACGACGATGGTCTCGCCCGCCGCCTTGAACGCCAGCGTCATCATCCGGCCCAGATCCTCGATCAGGCCGATCGCGCCGATGGCGGGCGTTGGCAGGATCGCGCGGGCGACGCCATCGGGGCCGGTGGTCTCGTTGTACAGGCTCACATTGCCGCTGACGATCGGCATGTCGAGCGCCTTGCACGCCTTGCCCATGCCCTCGATACAGCCGACGAACTGGCCCATGATCTCGGGCCGCTCCGGATTGCCGAAGTTCATGCAATCGGTGGTCGCCAGCGGGCGCGCGCCGGTGCTGACCAGATTGCGATAGCACTCGGCGATCGCCTGCTTGCCGCCTTCGAACGGGTCGGCAAAGCAATAGCGCGGGGTGCAATCGGTGGTGACGGCAAGGCCGCGATTGGTGCCATGGATGCGGATGACACCCGCATCGCCGCCGGGAATCTGCACCGTATCGGCCATCACCATGTGATCATATTGCTGCCAGATCCAGCTGCGGCTGGCGAGCGCGGGCGAGGCCATCAGTGCGGTCAGGTCTGCGGCCAGATCGCTGCTGTCCGGAACGGCGTTCAGCGGCGCAGGCGGCGGGGTGGTGACATAGGGCCGGTTATAGCTCGGCGCATCGTCGGCCAGCGGCGCGAGCGGAATGTCGCACACCGTCTCGCCCTTGTGCTTGAGCACCATATGGCCGGTCTCGGTGACATGGCCGATGACCGCGAAATCGAGCTCCCACTTGCGAAAAATCGCCTCGGCGAAATCCTCGCGGCCGGGCTTCAGCACCATGAGCATGCGCTCCTGGCTTTCCGACAGCATCATTTCGTAGGCAGTCATGCCCGTTTCGCGCTGCGGCACATTGTCGAGGATGAGCTCGATGCCGACACCGCCCTTGCTCGCCATCTCCACGCTGGAGGAGGTGAGGCCGGCGGCGCCCATGTCCTGGATCGCGACGATCGCATCCGATGCCATCAGCTCGAGGCAGGCCTCGATCAGCAGCTTTTCGGTGAACGGATCGCCGACCTGCACGGTCGGGCGCTTTTCCTCGCTGTCCTCGCCGAATTCGGCCGAGGCCATGGTCGCGCCGTGGATGCCGTCGCGTCCGGTCTTTGAACCGACATAGACGATCGAGTTGCCGGGGCCCGAGGCGGCGGAATAGAAGATCTTGTCCTGTTCGGCGATGCCCACCGCCATCGCGTTGACCAGAATGTTGCCGTCATAGGCCGGGTCGAAATTGGTCTCGCCGCCCACCGTCGGCACGCCGACGCAATTGCCGTAGCCGCCGATGCCGGCGACCACGCCCTGCACCAGGTGCTTCATCTTGGGATGATCGGGGCGGCCGAAGCGCAGCGCGTTCATCAGCGCGACGGGGCGAGCCCCCATGGTGAACACGTCGCGCAGAATGCCGCCGACCCCGGTCGCCGCGCCCTGATAGGGCTCGATATAGCTCGGGTGGTTGTGGCTCTCCATCTTGAAGATGGCGGCGAGCGGCTTGCCGTCGGGGCCGGGGCCGATATCGACCACGCCGGCATTCTCGCCGGGGCCGCAGATGACCTGCGGGCCGGTGGTCGGCAGCGTCTTCAGATGGACCCGTGAGCTCTTGTAGCTGCAATGCTCGGACCACATGACCGAGAAGATGCCCAGCTCCACCAGATTGGGCTCGCGCCCCAGCGCGGCCAGGATGCGCTGATATTCATCCGGCTTCAGGCCGTGCTCGGCCACGATTTCCGGGGTGATGGTGCCTGCGGGCGGTGCAAGAGTGTCGCTCATGGCCCCGCGCTTTACGCGCTGGTGCGCGCATTAGGAAGGGGGAGAATGCGCGGAAAATTCATGCCTCTCCCTAGCGGAAACGGCGGGCCCGCAATGTCCTGCGGACCCGCGGGTCAAGTATCAGCGATCGCTGACGATTTCGGTCTGGGCGATCGGCGTGACATCGCTGCGCCGGAAGCTGACCGGGCTGTCGCCCACGGTGCCGGTGATGCGCTTGTCCGACACGCGCAGATTGAAGCGCTTGCCCGAGCGGGTTTCGGTGCCGTCGATGATCTTGGTGTCGCCCACCATCTTGACCGTGTAGACATAACGCGAGCCGTCATGTTCGAACGTGACCTGTTCGGGCTGAGCGGTCTGGGCAGCTGCGGGCATCGCCAGCAGGGTGAGTGGAAGAGCGGTAAGGCTGAGCTTATTCATGATGGGGGTCCCTGTTCTGTTGAATTGAACTGCCGTCATCATCCTCTGTTATTGTGCGATGCAGCATGTCGAAGCGGCTTGAATCTGGCAAATGCAATTAATGTCTTCGCAGTTGCAGCACAGGCAACCGCGCTGGTTCGGCACAGGCTGCGCTGCGCAACCGCCTTGACCGGGCGAAGGCCAGCGGTCAAAGCTGTGCGCATGAGTGAAGCCCAAGCCATAGCTGCCGATCTGTCGTTCGAAGATGCCCTGAAGGAGCTGGAGGTCATCGTCCGCCAGCTGGAATCGGGAGACGTGCCGCTCGATGCCTCGATCAGCCTGTACGAGCGCGGCGATCTTTTGCGCGGCCATTGCCAGAAGCGGCTCGATGCGGCGCAGGCGCGGATCGAGAAGATTCGGGTCGGTGCCGATGGCCAGGCGGCGGGCACCACGCCGTTCGATGCAGGCTGACGGCTGCACGATGCGCGCATTCAATCAAACCGGCGGGCAGACCGGGGCAGGGGAGCAACAGACATGACCACCGCCATCAGCGAAACCGCGCTGGCCGAGGCCTTTCGCCAGATTTCCGCCGATGTGGATGGCTGTTTCGATGCGCTGCTGGCGGTGCCGGACGATCCGCGCGCGGTACTCTATCAGGCCATGCGCCATGCCGCGATCGGCGGCGGCAAGCGGGTGCGTCCGCTGCTGCTCACCGCGACGGCCGCGATGTTCAACGTCGATCGGGGGCTGGCTGTGCGCGTGGCCTGCGCGGTCGAGGCGATCCATGTCTATTCGCTGATCCATGACGACATGCCCTGCATGGACAATGACGACATGCGCCGCGGCAAGCCCACGGTGCACAAGGCGTTCAACGATGCGGTCGCGGTGCTGGCAGGCGATTCGCTGCATGCGCTGGCGTTCGAGATCCTCGCCGGGCAGCAATCGCATCCCGATCCGTTCATCCGCTCCGAGCTGATCTACACATTGGCAGAGGCGAGCGGCCCCAATGGCATGGCGGGCGGCCAGATGATGGACCTGGAAGCGGAAAAGGCGAAGTTCGACCTGCCCACGGTCACCAAGCTGCAGCGGCTCAAGACGGGCGCGCTGATCGCCGCCTCGGTGGAAATGGGCGCGATCCTGGGCAATGTGCCCGTCGAGGGGCGCAATCCCTTGCGCGCCTATGCCCGCGACATTGGCCTCGCCTTCCAGATTGCCGACGACATCATGGACGAGACGGGCGACGAGGCCAAGGCCGGCAAGGCGCTGCACAAGGACGCGGCGGCGGGCAAGGAAACCTTCCTGTCGCTGCTGGGGCTGGAGCGCGCGCGCGAGCAGGCGTTCTTCCTCGTCGATCAGGCGGTCGGTCACCTCGCCAG
>NZ_LSIS01000316.1:0-8122 GCF_001556365.1 Blastomonas sp. CCH1-A6
GCGCGGCGTGCGCCTGCTCGTGTCCGACATGGACAGCACGATGATCGCCAATGAATGCATCGACGAGCTCGCCGATTATGCCGGGGTCAAGCCGCAGGTCGCCGAAATTACCGAGCGCGCGATGCAGGGCGAGCTCGATTTCGAGGCGGCGTTGCGCGAGCGCGTCGCGCTGCTCGAGGGGCTGAGCGAGCATGTCATCGGCGAGTGCCTGGGCCACCGCATCCAGCCGATGCCGGGCGCGCGCACTCTGGTGCGCACGCTGCGCTCGCGCGGCGTGGATTGCGTGCTCGTCTCGGGCGGCTTTCATTCCTTTGCCGACGTGATCGGCGCGGAGCTGGGCTTCAACGCGGTGTTCGCCAACCGGCTGGTAATCGAGCACGGCCACATGACCGGCGCGCTCGAAGGCGGGATCGTCGATGCCGCGCGCAAGGCGGCGATCCTGATGGAGCAAGCGGTGGGCCAGGGGCTCGAGGTGGCGCAGGTGATCGCGCTGGGCGACGGCGCGAACGACATCCCGATGCTCAAGGCCGCAGGCACGGGCGTCGCCTATCACGCCAAGCCCGCCGCGGTCGCCGCCGCCGACGCGCATATCGCGCACGGCGACTGGACGGCTTTGCTCCACGCGCTGGGTATCGCGCGGGGGGATTGGAGCGAATAGCCCGGACGAAAAAGGGCGCGACGATCGCTCGCCGCGCCCTTTTCTCGTTACTCTCGAGCATTTCAATCGTCATTCCCGCGAACGCGGGAATCCCGCTTTTTCGTATCGGCATCCGAGAAGCGGGACCCCCGCTTTCGCGGGGGTGACGAGATGACGTCGATCCGATGCCAGCCGATTAGCCCTGCAGCAGACGCATGATCGTCATCGCCTGTTCGCTGCCCGACTGCGGCACGGTTTCGCCGGTGCGGTCGATGATCTTGTCGAAGATGCGTGCGACGCCTTCGGGGGTACGCTCGCCTTCGGGGAGCGCCGCGCCCTGGGTCATGGTGACATAGGCCGCGTGGAACGCGCCTGCGCCCGCGCCGATGATCATGTTGGTCGGTGCCTCTTCAGAGACCAGGTAGAGCGCGGCGGGAACCACGTTCTCGGGCTTGAACTGGGCAAAGGCTTCGGGCGGGAAGATATCTTCGGTCATGCGCGTTCCGGCGACGGGAGCCAGCGTGTTGACCTTGATGTTGTTCTTCGCGCCTTCGAGATACAGCGTCTTGGTGAGGCCGGCGAGGCCCAGCTTGGCCGCGCCATAATTGGCCTGGCCGAAATTGCCGTACAGGCCGGTCGACGAGGCGGTCATCAGGATGCGGCCGTAATTCTGCTCGCGCATCGTTTCCCACACCGCCTTGGTGCAATAGCCCGAACCGACGAGGTGGACCTTTACCACGAGGTCGAAATCGGCGGGCTCCATCTTGGCGAAGCTCTTGTCGCGCAGGATGCCGGCATTGTTGATCAGGACGTGCACGCCGCCCCAGGCTTCCTTGGCCTTGGCGACCATCTCGACCATCTGCTCGTATTCGGTGACCGATCCGCCATTGGCCATGGCTTCGCCGCCCGCAGCCTTGATCTCCTCGACGACCTTTTCGGCCGCGTCGGAGGTGCCGGTGCCGTCGCGCGCACCGCCCAGATCGTTGACGACAACCTTCGCGCCGCGCGCGGCAAGTTCGAGCGCATAGGCGCGGCCGAGGCCGCCGCCTGCACCGGTGACGATGGCAACGCGGTCCTTGAAACTGATGGTCATGGCAAGCATCCCTCTCTTGAATGCGCGGCATTGCCGCGCGGAATGGCGCGGGTTTTAGCCATGTTGAAGCGCTTGGCAAGCGCCAAGCCATGGGCATCCAACTTTACGCGTCCGTCAAGCAAAGCTGACGCTACGGCGATCAGGCCAGTTCGCTGTCCAGCGCATAGCCGGCAGAACGCACGGTGCGGATGATATCGGGCTGGCCATTGGCGTTGAGCGCCTTGCGAAGGCGCCGGATATGCACGTCGACGGTGCGAATCTCGATATCGCTGTCATGCCCCCAGACGCTGTCGAGCAGCCGCTCGCGCGAGAACACCCAGCCGGGATGCTCGAGGAAGTGGCGCAGCAGGCGGAATTCGGTGGGACCGAGCGGAATGGTCTGCCCGGCGCGCTTCACCTTGTAGCCCACCGTGTCCATCTCGATATCGGCGAAGCTGAGCGCCTCGCCGGCGAGCGCGGGGCGCACGCGGCGGAGCACCGCGTTGACCCGCGCGATCAGCTCGCGGGGGGAGAAGGGCTTGGTGACATAATCGTCGGCGCCGATGTCCAGCCCGCGCACCCGGTCTTCTTCTTCGCCGCGCGCCGACATCATGATGATCGGGATGTTCGAGGTGTCGTTGTCGCGGCGCAGGCGGCGGCAGACCTCGATGCCCGACAGATTCTCGATCATCCAGTCGAGCAGCACGATATCGGGCCGTTCCTCGCGCGCGATCAGCATCGCCTCCTCGCCATCGGCGGTCTGGCTGACGCGGAAGCCCTGTTTGTCGAAATGCCAGGACACCAATTCGGCCAAGGCCATGTCGTCTTCAACCAGCAGCAGATGCGGAGTCGTCATCGGTATCGTGCTTTCGTTTCAAAAGGTCCGGTCAGTCGCTGCCGGGCGCCAGCGCGTCGTCGCCGCGCTCGCGCTCGTTCATCGACTGGCCCATGACCGCGAAGTAAACCATTTCGGCCACATTGGTGGCGTGGTCGCCGATCCGTTCGAGATTCTTGGCGATGAACAGCAGGTGCGTGCCCGCGCCGACATGTTCGGGATATTCGATCATGTGCGCGATGAGCGCGCGGAAGATGCTGTTGTAGAAATCGTCGACGGTCTTGTCCTGCGCGCAGACGGCGACGGCAAGGTCGGCATCGCGCTTGGCAAACGCGGTGAACGCATCGTCGACCAGCTGGCGGGTCGCGTCAGCCATGGCGGGCAGCAGCCGCGCGGCATCGATCTGCTGGTCGGCATCGATCAGCAGCACACGCTTGGCGATGTTCTTGGCATAATCGCCGATGCGCTCGACCACGCCCGAGATTTTGAGCGCCGCGACGAGTTCGCGCAGGTCGTCCGCCATCGGCGCGCGCAGTGCGATCGTCTGGATCACCATGCGGTCGATCTGCTCTTCCAGCGCGTCGATGCGCTTGTCGCCCTCGACCACCTGGCGCGCCAGATCATGGTCGTTGTTGGCGAGCGCGGCCATCGCGCCCTCGACCGCCTTTTCGGCGCGCCCGCCGATCTCCGCGATCAGCCCGCGCAGGGTGATGAGGTCGCCGTCAAAGGCCTTCAGGGTGTGTTCGTTCAGGCTATGGTTCATCAAGACATTCCGTTCGTTGCGATGCCAGGCTTGGCGGGACCCCCGTATCCCCGTGCTGCCAAGCCGTTTCGCTTAAGCATGTGGTGTCGGTCAGCCGTAACGGCCAGTAATATAGTCGCGCGTCCGTTCCTCGCGCGGGTTGGTGAAGATATCCGACGTGTCGCCATATTCCACCATGGTTCCCAGGTGGAAGAACGCGGTCTTCTGCGAGACGCGCGCGGCCTGCTGCATGTTGTGCGTGACGATGACGATGGCATAGCGGCCGCGAAGCTCATGGATCAGTTCCTCGATCTTGGCGGTGGCGATCGGGTCGAGCGCCGAGCAGGGCTCGTCCATCAGGATCACCTCGGGATCGACCGCGATCGCACGCGCGATGCACAGCCGCTGCTGCTGGCCGCCCGAAAGCGCGGTGCCGCTGTCCTGCAACCGGTCCTTGACCTCGTTCCACAGGCCGGCGCGCACCAGCGAATTCTCGACGATCTGGTCGAGCTCGGCCTTGTTGGGGGCGAGGCCATGGATGCGCGGGCCGTACGCCACATTGTCGTAGATCGACTTGGGGAAGGGGTTGGGCTTCTGGAACACCATGCCGACGCGTGCGCGCAGCTGCACCACGTCCATGCTGCTCGAATAGATATTCTCGCCGTCGAGCGTGATATCGCCCTCCACCCGCGCGATCGGGATGGTGTCGTTCATGCGGTTCAACGTACGCAGGAAGGTCGACTTGCCGCAGCCCGAGGGGCCGATGAACGCGACGACATTGTCCATGTCGATATCGATCGACACGCCCTTGATCGCTTCCTTGGGGCCATAAAAGACCCGCACGTCGCGCGCGGACATTTTGGGTTTGGTGGTGGCAGAGGCCAGATTGTCGAGCATGGATCGGGTTACCAGCGGGTTTCGAAGCGGTTGCGCAGGTACACGGCAATCGCGTTCATGGTGAGCAGGAAGACGAGCAGGACGATGATCGCGGCGGAGGTCTTTTCGACAAATCCGCGATTGACCTCGTCCGACCAGAGGAAGATCTGCACCGGCAGCACGGTGGCGGGATCGGTCAGGCCATCGGGCGGGGTGGTGGTGAAGGCGCGCATGCCGATCATCAGCAGCGGCGCGGTCTCGCCCAGCGCGCGCGCCATGCCGATGATGGTGCCGGTCATGATGCCCGGAATGGCAAGCGGCAGCACATGGTGGAACACGACCTGGATCGGGCTCGCGCCGACGCCCATCGCCGCCTCGCGGATCGAGGGGGGCACCGCCTTGATCGCGTTGCGCGCGGCGATGACGATCACCGGCATGGTCATCAGCGCGAGCGTCAGGCCCCCGACCAGGGCCGCCGAGCGCGGCATCGACAGGAATTGCAGGAACACCGCGAGCCCGAGCAGGCCGAAGATGATCGAGGGGACGGCGGCAAGGTTGTTGATCGACACCTCGATCAGGTCGGTGAAGCGGTTCTTGGGCGCATATTCCTCGAGATAGACCGCCGCCAGCACGCCGACGGGGAAGGCGAGGAACAGGGTCACGACCATCGTGATCAGCGAGCCCTTGAGCGCGCCCCAGATGCCGACGCGCGCAGGGTCGGTGCCGTCCGAGCCGGTAAGGAACTGCATGTTGAAGCTCTGCCGCACTTCGCCTGCCTTGGTGAGCGCGGCATAATCGCGCTCGGCCTCGGGCGTCGAACGGTCCTTGGCGGCGCGGTCGATATCGCTCGAGGTCGGCAGCCAGAAGCTGGTCTCGCCCATCACCAGATTGGGATTTTCGACCAGCTGGTCGCGCAAGGCGGTCCAGGCGGTGCTGGCGAAATAGCGCGCGCCATCCTCGCCATATTGCGCCTGCACGGCCTGATCGAAGATGCGGCGAACGTCGATCGAGGCCATGGTGGCGGAAAGCTGCGGCCCGGTCAGCTGATCGGGCGAGATGCTGCCGGTGGCCGCGGGCAGGTCGATCGTCAGTGTCGCCTCGGTGGTGACGAAGCCCTTGGCCCCGTTGCCGACCATGACAACGAGCAGGAAGGCGAGAAACAGCGACGACACGGCCACCGCAGCCAGGCCCAGGAACTTGAACCGGCGCTCGGCGGCATAGCGGCGCGCGATGCGGCGCTGCATGGCATCGCCCATCCAGTCGGTCTTGCGCGACGAGGGGCTTGCAGTCGGGGGCGTTGCGGTCATGGTCAGGGCCTCAGTCATACGCTTCCCGGTACCTCTTGACGATCTGCAGCGCGACGATGTTGAGCAGCAGCGTGACGACGAACAGCGTCAGGCCCAGCGCGAACGCGGCGAGCGTCATCGGGCTGTCGAAATCGGTATCGCCGGTAAGCAACTGGACGATCTGGGTGGTCACCGTGGTCACGCTGGCGAAAGGATTGGCGGTGAGGTTCGCGGCCAGGCCTGCGGCCATCACCACGATCATCGTCTCGCCGATCGCGCGGCTGACCGCGAGCAGCACGCCGCCGACCACGCCGGGAAGCGCTGCGGGGATGAGCACCTGCTTGATCGTCTCGCTCTTGGTCGCGCCCATGGCGAGCGAGCCGTCGCGCATGCTGCCGGGCACGGCGGCGATGCTGTCATCGGCCATCGACGAGACGAACGGGATGATCATCACGCCCATCACCAGGCCCGCCGCGAGCGCCGATTCGGAGCTTGCGTCGGTGATGCCGATCGACACGGCAAAGCTGCGCAGCGCAGGCGCCACGGTCAGCGCGGCGAAATAGCCATAGACCACGGTCGGCACGCCCGCGAGAATCTCGAGGATCGGCTTCATCCACTTGCGCACATTGGCGCTGGCATATTGGGTCAGATAGACCGCGCTCATCAGGCCGAGCGGGATCGCGACCAGCATCGCGATGATCGCACCGATGAACACCGTGCCCCAGAAAAGCGGCACAGCACCGAAGCCGGTGGCCTGGCCATCGACGACCTTGTCCGACGGGTTCCAGTCGAGCCCGAACAGGAATTCGAACGGCGAGACCATGCCGAAGAAGCGGATCGTCTCGAAGATCAGCGAGGCGACGATGCCGAGCGTCGCCAGGATCGCGATCAGCGAGGCGAGCAGCAGGCCGAACATCACCGTCCGCTCGACCTGGGTGCGCGCGCGGAAATCCGGGCGGATGCGGGTAAAGGCAAAGGCGCCGCCGGCAAAGCACAGCAGGAAGGCGGCGAGCGCGCCGATCATCGCATATTTGCTGTCCGCGGCTTCATAGAGCGGGGCAAGCCTGACTGCGGCGTCGTTGAACACCTTGAGGTCGGGATTGTGCGACAGCGCGCGCGCTTCGGACAGGATCGCTGCGCGTTCGAAGGCATCGGTGGGAAGCCCTGCGGCTAGCGGGCTTTCGAGCACTTGGTAACTGCCGAGCGCCGGCGCGATGGTGCTCCACACCAGCAGGAACAGGATGGCGGGGACGACCGCCCACATCGCGGCATACCAGCCGTGATAGCTGGGCAGCGAATGGACGCTGGCGACGCCCGACTGGATGAAGCGTCCGGCACGCGCGCGGGCGAAGACCCAGGCGATCAGGCCGAGGCCCGCGATCAGGAAGAAGGTGGCGGTGATGGTCATGGCACTGCTTATTTCAGGTCCGCGCCGTCGAGCGCGGTGAGCGACTTGATGCGACCGAGCATCTCGGTGCGGGTCTTGTCGGGCGCGGCGATCAGGCCGATCCGGGTGAGATAGCCCTCATGCTCCCCCCCGCGAAGGAATTCGGCGACGAATTCGCGCAGGCCCGGGATCACGTCGACATGCTTCTTCTTCACATAGATGTAGAGCGTGCGCGCGCCGGGATAGGTGCCGTTCTCGATCGTCGCATAGCTCGGCTCGACGCCGCCGATCGGCACGCCGCGCACGGTGTCGGCATTGTCGGCCAGATAGCTGTAGCTGAAGATACCGACCGCATCGGGGTTGGTCGAAAGCTTCTGGACGATCAGGTTATCGTTCTCGCCCGTATCGGTATAGGCCTGGTCGGTGCGGATCGAGTGGCAGATGTCCTCGAACTTTTCCTTGTCGCTATCTGACAAAGCCTTGATCGCCGGATCGGTCTTGCAGCCCTTTTCCATGATGATCTCTTCGAGCGCATCGCGCGTGCCCGAGGTGGCGGGCGGGCCGAAGATGTTGATTCGCGTATCGGGCAGCGCCGGATTGATATCCGGCCAGCGCATCGCGGTATTGGGGCCCTTGCCGAACGGCTGGGCGGCGAGCGCGGTGTAGAATTCCTCGACCGTGAGCGACAGCTTGGGTCCCTTGGTCGACTGGGCGAGCGCGATGCC
Source organism: Blastomonas sp. CCH1-A6 (assembly GCF_001556365.1). Lineage (NCBI taxonomy): Bacteria > Pseudomonadati > Pseudomonadota > Alphaproteobacteria > Sphingomonadales > Blastomonadaceae > Blastomonas > Blastomonas sp. CCH1-A6. The sequence goes on from NZ_LSIS01000316.1 coordinate 7,561, forward strand.
GTCGAAACCGATCACGATCTCGATCACCCCGTCGACGCCATTGGCCTGGCAGCGCTCGAACTCGCTCTTCTTCATCCGGCGCGACGCGTTGACGATGTCGGGCGTTTTCGCGCCGACGCCCGCGCAGAACAGCTCCACCCCGCCGCCGGTACCGGTCGATTCAAGGATGGGGGAGCGGCGCTCGGGATCGAAATTGACGAATTCCTCCGCCACCTTCTTGGCAAAGGGGAAGACGGTGGACGAGCCGACGATGCGAATCTCGCTGCGGCTGCTGCCCTCGCTGGTCGACGCCGGGTCCTTGCATCCGGCCAGCAAAAGCGCCGGAAGGCAGGCAAAGGCGAGCTTCCTGATCAACACGTCGACCCCTCTCTGGGCAAGAACATCAGCCGCACGTCCGGCCATGAAGGCGGCGGCAGCGGACATGGCAGAATCGCGCGACGCGGATCATGCCTTTGCCTGGCCCCCTTCCGTTGAGGCCGTTAGGGAGGGGCCGTTGCCCGAACATGACAATCAGGTGACGCTTTTGTGACAGCGCTTCCGGCGGGTCCGGACGGTGGCCCCT
>NZ_LSIS01000317.1:0-77201 GCF_001556365.1 Blastomonas sp. CCH1-A6
TCATCTAAACCTACAATGTCAAAGATCTCACCAAGACAAAAACAGCGGACAACCAGTGTGCCCCGATCTTTAAACCGAGCGATTGGCTATCCGAAGATGTTGGCGACCGGTGGAAGTGCGATGCGTCAGCGCCGCGTCCCGTCCGGTGAGGCGTCATCTATGGCCGGGATCGATTCGGGTCAAACCCTTTTTGCAATTTTATTTCAATTTTTTTGGGGCAATGCGTCTGCACCCCGAAAAACTCGGGGTTTTGGCATCCGCCCCCCGGATGCCTATAACAGCCCTGCACGGGAACATGAACGTTTATGGTCGAAGATACAGCCGCCGGAATCGCTGATTCAGGATTCGCCAATCGCGTGAGATCCGCGGTTTTCTGGCGTTCCGGCAGCCAGATCGTCAGCCAGGTGGTGATGTGGACCACCACGCTCGGGGTGATTCGGATTCTCGACCCGTCCGATTACGGGCTGTTCGCCATGACCCAGGTCGTGATGGTGATGCTGGCCTTTCTCAACGGCTATGGCTTTGCCAGTTCGCTGATCCAGCAGGAGCAGATCGACACGTTCCGCGTCCGCCAGGCTTTCGGGCTGCTGCTGATCCTCAATCTCGGCATCGCCGCCATCCAGTTTGCCGCCGCACCGGCGATCGCCGCCTATTATGGTCAGCCCCAGGTGGCCGAGCTGCTGCGCTGGCAGACGGTCATGTATCTCGCGACGCCCTTCATGGCGGTACCCGAGGTGCTGATGAGCCGCGCGCTCGATTTCCGCCGGCTCGCCATCGTCAATTTCATCTCTGCCTTCGTCTGCGCGATCACGTCGATCGGTTGCGCGCTGGCGGGCTGGGGCGTCTGGACGCTGGTCGCTGCCCCCACCTCCATGGTGTGGAGCCGCGCGATCGGCCTGTGCATCGCGCAGCGATTCGTCGTCAGGCCCAGTTTCGACTTTCGCGGCACGCGTTCCATGATCGGCTTCGGCAGCGCGATGCTCACCAGCCATCTGTTGTGGAGCCTGCAGACCCAGGCCGATGTGCTGATCGCCGGACGTGTGCTCGATCCGCATGCGCTCGGCCTTTACGCCGAGGCCCTGTTCCTTGCGCAGCTGTTCTCGTCCAAGGTCATTCCGCCGCTCAACGAGGTCGCCTTTCCCGCCTATTCGCGTTTGCAGGCCGAGCCCGCGCGGCTGCAGGCGGCATTCCTGAAGGCCATCGGGCTGATCATGCTGATCTGCTGTCCGGTCTATGCCGGGCTGGCGGTGACCGCGCCCGAAGCCGTGTACACCCTGTTTGGCCCCAAATGGGTGGAAATGGTGCCCCTTGTCCAGCTGTTCGCCCTCGCGATGCCGTTCATGACGCTGCATGTGCTGATCGCCCCGGCGGTCAATGCCCTGGGCGCGCCGCGAATCACGGTGCGATGCTCGGCCTTTGGCGCGGTCTTCATGCCCTTGATGTTCCTGATCGGGGTGCGCTTCGGCGTGACCGGCCTGGCCCTGGGCTGGGTGATCGGCATGCCGGTCGTGCTGCTGTTCTGCCTGTGGCAGTCGTGCCCGGTGATCGGCGTGCGCGTGCGCGATGTGCTGATTGCATGCCTGCCGGGCGTCGGCGCGGCTGCCGCGATGGCCGCCCTGGTATGGATGATGCGGATCGGCCTCAACGGCACGCTCGACAGCAGCCTTCCCGAGATCATGGCCCGGCTTGCGCTGCTCGCCGCGATCGGCGTCCTGAGCTATGGGCTGATGTTGCGCGTGCTGGCGCCGCAGATGCTGAGCGATGCGATCGCGCTGTTGCGCCGCCAGCCGACCGTTATCGCAGAGGAAGAGATCGCCACCGCCTGACCGGCAACGAGGCGGTCAGCGGCGGACGCCGAAGCGCACGAGGACCGCTTCGGCGATCGCTTTCGCATCGGCCCAGGTCGCATCGAAGCCCGATGCGTCGCCATAATAGGGGTCGGCCACCGCCTGTCCTGCGCGTCCGGGCACCAGATCGAGCGCGAGGCAAAGCTCGGCGGGCGAGCTTGCAGGCGCGATCCGGCGAAGGCCTGCCAGATTGTCATGATCCATCGCGAGGATGAGGTCGAACCGATCGAAATCGGCCGCACTCACCTGTCGGCCGTGCAAGTCCGCAATGTCCACGCCATGCGCCCGCGCCACCGCGATCGCGCGCGGATCGGGCGGGTCGCCGCGATGCCAGCCGCCGGTCCCCGCCGAATCGACCGTCCAACCCAGATCGAGTTGGCGCACCCTGTGCCTGAGCGCGCCATCGGCGAGCGGCGATCGGCAGATATTGCCGAGGCAGACGAACAGGATCGATGGCGTCTTCACTCGCTGGCCCCTTCCTGCAGCCGACCGCTTCCGGTCGTTTGACGCTTGCGTCACTTCGGGGCTCTGCTAGCCAAGGGCAAGGACGCACACAAGAGACGCCAAAATCGGGGAGAGACAAGCACATGGCCGGGCCCAACGACAATCAGGACACCGCCGCGCCGGGCATCGCGCCAGCCACATCGGCCTCGCCTTATGCCTGGTACGGGCTGTTCATCCTCTTCCTCGTCTATGTGCTCAATTTCATCGACCGGCAGATCATCACCATCCTGGCGCCCGACATCAAGGCGGACCTAGGGCTGGACGATGCCGATATCGGCTTTCTCTATGGCACCGCCTTTGCCGTGTTCTACGCGCTGTTCGGCATTCCGCTGGGACGGCTCGCCGATAGCTGGCACCGGGTGCGGCTGCTCACCGTCGGGCTGGCGATCTGGTCGGCGATGACGGCGGTGTCGGGCTTTGCGAAAAACGGCCTGACGCTGGGGCTGGCGCGCATGGGCGTCGGGATCGGCGAGGCGACCGCGAGCCCGTCGGCCTATTCGCTGATCTCGGACATGTTCCCCAAGCGCATGCGGGGCACCGCGCTCGCGATCTATTCGGCAGGGCTCTATTTCGGGGGCGGCATCTCGCTGATGATCGGCGGCTTCATTGTCGCGGGGTGGAACAATGCCTATCCGGGCGGCGGTCCGCTGGGCCTGGTCGGCTGGCAGGCGGCGTTTCTTGCGGTCGGCGTGCCCGGCCTGCTGCTCGCCGCCTGGGTTGCGACGATGCGCGAGCCGGTGCGCGGGCTGGTCGACGGGCTGCCGACGCCGCCCTCGACCGAGCCGTTTCGCGGTTTCTTCCAGGAGCTGTTCGCGGTCATTCCGCCGTTCACGATGATCGCGGCGGCGCAGCGCGGCGCCGCCGCCTTTGCGGTCAATATCGGTGCCCTGGTTCTGCTGGGACTGATCGCAGCCGGCATGATCGCGCTCACCGGCGCGACGCTGCAATGGCTGTGCATCGCCATCGGCTATTATGCCGTGTTCTCCTGGGCCAGCTCGCTGCGTGCGCGCGACAAGGCGACCTTTGCGCTCATCTGGGGATCGCCGGCCTTCCTGTGCACGATCCTGGGCTATGGCTGCGTCGCCTTCCTGTCCTATGCCACCACCGCCTTCGGACCGACCTATGCCGCGCAGGTTCTGGGCGAGGACACCGCGAAAATCGGGTTCTGGATCGGCGGCTTCGGCGCGCTCGGCGGGTTCCTGGGCGTGATCCTGGGCGGTCGGATGTCCGACTGGCTGCGTGCGCGCAGCGAATCGGGGCGGATCATGGTGATCGCCTTCGGGCTCATCACCCCGGTCATCCCGGTGATCCTGGCCTATAGCACCGCCAACGATCCGAATTCGGACGCCGATTTCATCCGCTTCACCGTGTTCGCCTCGCTCGCCAACATGTTCGCCAGCTCGGCGCTCGGCGCGGCGGCAGCGACGACGCAGGACCTGGTGATGCCCCGCATGCGCGGCACCGCCACCGCGACCTTCTTCCTGGCGACCACGCTGTTCGGCTTGGCACTCGGCCCCTATCTCGCAGGCCAGATGTCAGTGATCTCGGGCAGCCTGTCGACCGGGGTGCTCTCGATCCTGGTGATCGTGCCGGTTGGCCTGACCCTGCTGTTCTTCGCCTGGCGGATGGTGCCGCTGGCCGAACGCACCGTGGTCGAGCGCGCGCGGGCGGCTGGCGAGCCGGTGTGACCGACCGCCCCCGAGGTCATGCCCGGTCCCACCGGATCGGACCCGATCGCCTGTGGTGCCACATATAACCGTGTTGAATTCCGGAGGAGGCAACGGTAACGACGCTGCTCCATGGCCCGTTCAGGGTTGAATTCTGGGCAGCCCGACGCTGCGCAGCACAGTTCGGGAAGCTGACCGATACATGACCCATGCCTTTCACCCCACCAGCCTGCGCGAATATGACATTCGCGGGATCATCGGCGAAACGCTTGGCGAGGCGGATGCCTATGCGATCGGACGCGGCTTTGCGACGCTGATCGCGCGCGCGGGCGGCAAGTGCGTGGTGGTCGGCTATGACGGCCGCGTCAGTTCGCCGGTGCTCGAAGCGGCGCTGATCAAGGGGCTGAACGACAGCGGCATCGATGCGATCAGTGTCGGCATGGGCCCCACCCCGATGCTCTATTATGCCGAGTCAGTGCTGGAAGAGGCGGATGGCGGCATTCAGATAACCGGCAGCCACAACCCCGCCAATTACAACGGCTTCAAGATGGTCTTTCAGGGCCGCCCGTTTTTCGGCGCGGATATCCGCAAGCTGGGCGAGATGGCGGCGGCCGGCGATTGGGCCGAGGGCACCGGAAGCGCGCGGCAGGTCGATATTCTCGATCGCTATGTCGATCGGCTGGTCGAGGATTTCGGCGGCACCGCCGCGCGCATCGGCTGGGACTGCGGCAATGGCGCGGCCGGCCCGGCGGTCGAAAAGCTGGTCCAGCGCCTTCCGGGCGAGCATTTCACGCTGTTTACCGATGTGGACGGCAATTTTCCCAATCATCATCCCGATCCTACCGAGGAAAAGAATCTCGCCGATCTGAAGGCACTCGTCGCGGAAAAGCAGCTCGATTTCGGAGTGGCTTTTGACGGGGATGGCGACCGGATCGGTGCGATCGACGGCCAGGGCCGCGTGATCTGGGGCGATCAGCTGCTGAGCATTTACGCCGAAGTGGTGCTGAAAGACCTGCCCGGCGCGACGATCATCGCCGATGTGAAGGCCAGCCAGGCGCTGTTCGACCGGGTGAGCGAGCTCGGCGGCGAACCCTTGATGTGGAAGACCGGCCACAGCCTGATCAAGTCGAAGATGAAGGAGACCGGCTGTCCGCTCGCAGGCGAGATGAGCGGGCACGTGTTCTTCAAGCATCGCTATTACGGTTTTGACGATGCGCTCTACGCCGCGGTCCGGCTGATCGAGGCGCAGACGGTGCTCGGCAAGAGTGTGACCGAGATGCGCGGCGCGATGGCGCCGATGATCAACACCCCCGAAATGCGCTTCCAGGTCGACGAGAGCCGCAAGTTCGCGGTGGTCGACGAGGTGCTCGAGCGCCTGTCGGCCGCTGGCGCCAATGTGAACGCGACCGATGGCGCACGCGTCAACACCGAGGACGGCTGGTGGCTGCTGCGCGCATCGAACACGCAGGACGTGCTCGTCGCGCGCGCCGAAGCGCGCAGCCAGGAAGGCCTGGACCGGCTGATGGCGCAGATCGACGAGCAGCTTGCGGCATCGGGGCTGAAGCGCGGCCCCCAGGCGGGGCATTGATCGCCATGTCGGCAAGGGCGAGCGAAGCGGTCGACGCATTCAAGACCCGTCATGCGGTGCTGGTCACCGGCGGTGCGGGCTATATCGGCAGCCATGCCGTGCTGGCGCTCAAGGATGCGGGGTGGAAGGTCGCGGTGATCGACAATCTCGTCACCGGCTTCCGTTGGGCGGTGCCCGAGGGCGTCGCGTTCTACGAGGGCGACATTGCCGATGGCGAGCTGGTCGCGCGGATCATCGCCGAACAGCAGATTGGCGCGATCCTGCACTTTGCCGGATCGATCATCGTGCCCGAATCGGTCAGCGACCCGCTCAAATATTACAGCAACAACACGGTGAAGAGCCGCGCGCTGATCGAATCTGCGGTGAACGGCGGGGTGAAGCATTTCATCTTCTCCTCTACCGCCGCGACCTATGGCACGCCCGAGGGCGATGGCCCGATCCCCGAGAGCGCTCCGCAGCAGCCGATCAATCCCTATGGCACATCCAAGCTGATGACCGAGTGGATGCTGCGCGACGTCGCGTTTGCGCATGACTTCAATTATTGCGCCTTGCGCTATTTCAACGTGGCGGGCGCCGATCCGCAGGCGCGCACCGGCCAGTCGACGGCAGGTGCGACCCACCTGATCAAGGTTGCGGTCGAAGCCGCGCTCGGCAAGCGCGACAGCGTGGCAGTGTTCGGGACCGATTTCGACACCCCCGACGGCACCGGGGTGCGCGACTATATCCATGTCAGCGATCTGGCGAATGCGCATGTGCTCGCGCTCGAGGCGCTGATCGAGAATCCGTCCGAGAGCCACCGGCTCAATTGCGGCTATGGCCATGGCTATTCGGTGCTCGAGGTGCTCGACGCGGTCGACCGCGTCACCAATCTGAAGATCGAGCGCGTGCTGTCCGACCGCCGCGCCGGCGACCCTGCCGCGCTCACCGCCGACAGCAGCGCGATCCGCGCGCGCTTCGGCTGGCAGCCTGCCTTTGACGATCTCGACACCATCGTGACCCATGCGCTGGCCTGGGAACGCCGCCTCAGCGAACGGGCTGGATGAGCATGGCAGCGCTGTCTGCCTGCAAGCTTGCCACGCGCCAGGTCGAAAAGCCCTGGGGCCGTGCGGTGCTGCCTGCCCCGTTCCGCAACCCGGGCAGCGAGAAGATCGGCGAGATCTGGTTCGAGGCGGAAACCGGCCCGGCGCTGCCGCTGATGGTCAAATATCTGTTCACCAGCGAGAAGCTGTCGATCCAGGTCCATCCCAGCGATGCCGAGGCGCAGGCCATGGGCCTGGCGAGCGGCAAGGAGGAGTGCTGGCTGGTGCTCGATGCCGAGCCGGGCGCGTGCCTGGGCATCGGCACGCTTCGCCCGCTCGGAGCCGACGAACTGCGCGAGGCCGCGCTGTCGGGCGAGATCGAGGCGCTGATGGACTGGAAGCCGGTCGCGCGCGGCGATTTCTACTATATACCGGCAGGGACGGTGCACGCGATCGGAGCGGGCGTGAGCCTGATCGAGGTGCAGCAGAATGCCGACATCACCTATCGGCTCTATGATTACGGACGCCCGCGCGAACTGCATCTCGACGATGGCGTCGCGGTCTCGCGCGCTGTGCCCTATCCCGCCCAGCTGCATCGCAGGGTCGATTTCGCGGTCGATCAGTTGCTGGTCGATGGGCCGTTGTTCTCGCTGCTGCTCACCGGCGGTGCCGCGGCGCGGCTGGACGGCACGGGGCCGCTCACGGTGATTCCGGTCGAAGGCAGCGTTCGGGTCGAGCAGCCCGAGGGCTTGCTGACCGTCGACGCGGGAGAATGCCTTACCATCGATCCCGACAGCCGCTTTACCGCCAGCCCGGGCGCGCGGCTGCTGCTTGCGCGCGCGCATTGAAGCGAGACCCGCATGACCCAGATAATCCCCGTCATCCTGTCCGGCGGATCGGGCACGCGGCTGTGGCCGCTGTCGACCGACCAGAGCCCGAAACAATTTCTCGCGCTCGCGTCTGACCGGACGATGTTTGCCGATACGCTCGCGCGTGCCGGCGATTCGACCCGCTTTGCCGCCCCGCTGATCATCGGGGCCGAACGGCATGCCGCGCTGATGGAAGCCGAGCTGGGCGGCGAGGCGCACCAGGGAGCGCGCATCATCCTCGAGCCGAGCGCGCGCAACACCGCGCCGGCGATCGCGCTCGCCGCGCTCGCGGCGGGCGGGGGCAATGCGGTGATGCTGGTGATGCCGAGCGATCATGTGATCCTGGATCTGCCTGCCTTCCTGGCCGCGGTCGATACCGCGCTTCCGGCGGCGCGCGATGGCTGGCTGGTGACCTTCGGCATCGAGCCGACGGGTCCCGAAACCGGCTTTGGCTATATCCGCATGGGGGACGGGCTCGATCACGTCCCGGGCGTGCGCAAGGTCGATCGCTTCATCGAGAAACCGGCGCGCGACAAGGCCCAGGCGATGCTCGCCGAAGGCCACCATTCGTGGAATGCCGGTATCTTCCTGATGCGCGCTGACCGGTATCTTGCCGAGCTGGCGCGCCACGCCCCGGACATGGATGCCGAAGCGCGCGCGGCGCTGGCGGGCGCGGACCTGACGGCGCGGCTCATTCGTCCGGATGCCGAGCGGTTCGCCGCCTGCCCGTCGGATTCGATCGACTATGCGGTGATGGAGCGCGCCGAGCGTGTCGCCATCGTGCCCGTCGCCTGCGGCTGGTCCGATGTCGGCAGCTGGGATGCCCTGGCGGAGATCGGCAGCGCCGATGCGGACGGCAACACCGTCGCCGGCGATACCGTGCTGATCGATACGCGCGGCTGCCACGTGCATGCCGACGGCATCACCGTGACCGCATCGGGGATCGAGGATCTCATCGTCATCGCCAATGGCAGCCATGTGATGATCGTGCCCAAGGGCCGGTCACAGGATGTCAAGAAGATCGCCGAAGCGCTCAAGGCACGCAGCCAGGCCTAGAGCAGGCTCGCGCGCGGAGAGACGATGCCGGGGCGATCGCTCGCTCCGGCCGGCATCGCATCAGCCTGACGAGCGGCCCTCGCCCGATCCGGCGCGCACCGCCCTGGCATCCTGGACCACCGCCAGGAACAGCCAGACCAGCACCGCCTGGAAGATCGGGGTGCGCGCGGGATAGTCGACCAGCGACGCCGACCCGATAATGGCGAGCACAGCCAGGCAGAACACCGCCAGCGCCTGATGCTCGCGGCTGCCCAAAAGGGTGCGGACGAACCGGGCCAGCCAGATCAGCAGCCCAGCCAGCAGCAAAGCAGCCGGTACCCCGCCTTCGATCACGATCTGGACCCAGTCGTTATGGGCGTGGTTGAGATAGGATCGGGCCAGCAGATCGTCGGGCTCGTACAGGCGGTACACGGTGTCGAAGGATCCGAATCCGGTGCCCAGCAGCCAATGGTTGCTCACCATGGTCTGGAAGACCGGCCAGGTCTTCCAGCGCAGATCCTCCATCGAATTGCGGCCCATCAGGTCCTGGAAAGCGGGCGTGCGCTCGAGCCACAGAAAGGCGACCACGATCAGCAGGACGACGAGCGCGAAGCCGGCCGTCGCTGCGTAAATCGCCTTTCGGCTGGTTTCGGGCACCTTGACCTTGGCCTTGCCCGAACCGCGCGAGCGCACCGTCATCCAGCCCATGAGGCCCGATGCGATGATGGCGAACAGGGTCGCCATCAGACCCGCGCGCGAGGCGCTGATCAGCACCGTGAACAGGATGATCAGAAACACCGGGACGAAGGCAAGCTTCATCCATACGGGACGGTGGATCGGATTGTGATCGAGAAACAGCCGCGTCACCGCGAGCAGCGACAGGGCAGAGAACACCGCCGAATGGTTCTCGTTGGCGAACAGCCCGACCGGCGTATCGATGTTGGTGATGGAATAGAGATACAGGAAGCTGCGCGACCCGCCGACCACCTGTAACAGGCCGAACAGCGCGTTGACCAGACCCAGTCCCGCGATGATGGTGAGCAGCAGGCGCGAATTGAGCTTCATCGACACGGCGAGCAGCAAGGCGCAGACAGGCACGATCAGACTGAGCAGCGAATTGAGACCGCGAAACGGCGCCAGCGAGATCGGACGCCACACGTCCGCATTTCCGGCAAGCCTGTCGAGCGCGACGATGGTCTCGCGATCGGGCAGTCCCTGCCACAAGCCCGGGGGCAGCGGCACGAGCTGAACGACCATCCACACCAGCAGCCCGCCCAGGAACAGCAGCACGGTCCTGGCGGGCGCCAGGTCATCAAGCCGGATGTAATACATCGCGGGGATCAGCAACAGCGCCGCCATCGGCCGCAACATCGCCAGCTGAACCGGGTCCGGACGCGAACTGCCGCCCAGAAGCGCCAGTACAACCAGGAAAACGGCCATCCAGAACCATTGCAACTGGGTTGCGCTGGCAGACGATCGCGACTTGCTGTGACGCATCGACTTGCGCGGCGAGGAAATGGATGGATTCAAGATCATGCGCTCCGGAAGGCTTGCTTGCGCCGCTGATAGGCGAGTTCAACAATTTGAAAAAGGGGGCAATGTCACCGCTGCGACCGATCGAGCCCGGGCCCGATACAAGGGCCGTGCACGACCGCAGCCCCGGCACCGAACCGATCCGATACGCCGGTTTTTGCCGAAACGCGCGCGGAATCGGCTTGCCAAAGGCGGGCTTGGCGCTATGGGTTCAAAATTGAACATAGCGGCGCGCCCCAGATGCGCGCCGCCCGATCATCCGGCGGACCCTTCGGGTCGCGCCGTGCGGTAGCTATATGCACACATCCGAATTCGTTTCCAGCCCCGCCAGTCAGCGCCGCGAAGATGCCAGGCTCCGCGTGCTGCGCCTGATCGCCACCAATCCGGAAATCACCCAGCGGGAGATGGCGGAGAAGCTGGGAATCAGCCTGGGCGCGGTCCATTACATGGTACGCGCGCTCGCAGAGCGCGGCCTCGTGAAATGGGACCGGTTTTCCCATGCCGAAAGCAAGCGCGGCTATGCCTATGTGCTCACCCCCAAGGGCCTTGCGGAAAAGGCGGCGATCACCGCCCGGTTCCTGGCGCGCAAGCGGCTGGAATATGCCGCGCTGCGCGCCGAGCTCGAGGAATTGGCGGCGGAGCTCGACAATGACCGCAGCTGAGCCCGGCGCGCGCGCCTGACATCGGACATCCTGTTTACCCCAGCCCGACTCTCACCATCCTTTCGGAAGATATCAGCGATCATGACCCTTCAGAAAACCATTCGGTCTGCTTCGGATCTCGCGCTCCATGGCGCGCCGCCGGCCTTCGCCGCGCCCATTCCCGTCGGCAAACCCAATATCGGCGATCGCGCGGCCTTCATGGCCCTGGTCGACGGCATCTTCGATCGCGGCTGGCTGTCGAACAACGGGCCGATGGTCGAACAGTTCGAACAGCGGGTCGCGCAGGAACTCGGCGTGAAGCACTGCATCACGGTGTGCAACGGCACGATCGGGCTGGAAATCGCGATCCGGGCGCTGGGCCTGACCGGCGAGGTCATCGTCCCGTCCTATACCTTCATCGCCACCGCGCATGCGCTGTCCTGGCTGGGCCTGACCCCGGTCTTTGCCGAGGTCGATCCCGACACGCACAATCTGGACCCGGACGCGATCGCCCATCTGATCACGCCGCGCACCAGCGGTATCCTGGCGACCCATTTGTGGGGCCGCCCCTGCGATGTCGAACGCCTGCAGGCCATTGCCGACGAACATGGGCTCAGCCTGATGTTCGATGCCGCCCATGCCTTTCTGTGCAGCCATGGCGGCCGGATGATCGGCGGCTTCGGCCGCGCCGAGGTGTTCAGCTTCCATGCCACCAAGTTCTTCAACTCGTTCGAGGGTGGCGCCATCACCACCAACGACGATGCCCTTGCCGAACGGATGCGGCTGATGCGCAATTTCGGCTTTGCCGCGCTCGACAATTCCGTGATGCACGGCACCAACGGCAAGATGTCGGAGATCTGCGCCGCCATGGGGCTGGTCAATCTCGACAATGTCGGCAAGGTGGTGGAAGCCAACCGCGCCAATTACCATGCCTATCGCGCCGCGTTTGACGGCATCGACGGTATCAGTGTGATCGACCCAAGCGAAGAGCCCTTCAATTACCAGTATATCGTGGCTGAGGTCGACAGCAGCTTCCCCTGCACGCGCGACACGATCGTCCAGGCGCTGCAGGCCGAGAACATCATGGCGCGGAAATATTTCTGGCCCAGCTGCCACCGCATGAAGGCCTATAGCGAAAGCGCGCCTTATGCAGGGCTATCGCTGCCCCGGTCCGAACTGGTGGCAGATCGCGTCATCGTCCTGCCGACGGGCACGGGCCTGCCGGTGGGCACGATCGATGTCATTCGCGATGTCTGCATGGCACTGGCAGCAACCGCACTGGCCCAAGTCGCAGAATGATGATTGAGCAGTCCGAGAAACCGCTGGTAGGGATTTTTGGCGCCGGTGGTTTCGGCCGGGAAGTCATGCCCTTCGCGTACCAGGCATGGCATCCCCGGTTTGAGCTGGTGTTTGTCGAGACCGTCCCCAGCAAGCCAGCCGTCAATGGCTGCAAGGTCATCTCTCTCGAAGACTATGCGGCCCATTCTGCTCCGGACAAATATTTCAACGTGGCAGTTGCCGACTCTCCATCTCGCGAGCGATTGGTGAGCGAGCTTGTGCACGCTGGCGGCAGCCCTTTATCCGTCATTTTCTCCAACACGACACTATACGAAATGAGCGAGATCGGAGAGGGCGCAATCATATGCTCGAATTCGATCGTGAGTACGAATGTCGTGATCGGCCACCATTTCCACTGCAATTTCGGATGCTATATCGCACATGACTGCCGCATCGCGGATTATGTTACATTCGCTCCAGCCGTTCAATGCCTGGGCAATGTGCACATCGAGCGCCATGCCTATATCGGCGCGGGGGCCATCATCAAGCAGGGCACGCGCGATCAACCGCGCCGAATCGGCGAAGGGGCTATTATAGGCATGGGGGCCGTGGTGACAAAGGATGTACCGCCGCACACAACCGTCGTTGGAAACCCCGCCAAACCCTTGAGCAAATAGCGAATCACCAATTCACGCGAGCAGGCAAACGGCCTGGCTGCGGCAACCCTGATCGCACCGCAGGCTTTCTCCTCCCGCCTCAATCGCCGCCTTTTCGTCAATCTTGTTGGATATCCCTGAATGAAAATCATAGTGACCGGAGGCGCGGGCTTTATCGGCTCGGCGCTGATCAAGCTGATCCTGGCAGAGACCAGCGATACCGTCATCAATGTCGACAAGCTGACCTATGCGGGCTGTCTCGAGACGCTCGAACCGGTCGCGGGCAACAACCGCTACATTTTCGAGAAGGCCGATATTGCCGATCGCGCCGCCATGGAGCGGATCTTCAGCGAGCACCAGCCCGATGCCATCATGCACCTGGCAGCCGAAAGCCATGTCGACCGGTCGATCCATGGCGCGGCCGATTTCGTCCAGACCAACCTTGTCGGCACCTTCATCCTGCTCGAGGTAGCGCGCGCCTATTTCAACGCGCTGCCCGATGACCGCAAGCAGGGATTCCGGTTCCACCATATCTCGACCGACGAGGTGTTCGGCGATCTGGAACCCGATGCGCATCCGTTTACCGAGGAAACGCCCTATCATCCGAGCTCGCCCTATTCGGCGACCAAGGCCGGATCCGATCATCTGGTCCGCGCCTGGGGCCGCACCTATGGCCTGCCGATCGTCGTTACCAACTGCTCGAACAATTACGGGCCGTACCAGTTTCCGGAAAAGCTGATCCCCCGCATCATCCGCAATGCGCTGGAAGGCCGCCCGCTGCCGGTCTATGGCGACGGATCGCAGATCCGCGACTGGCTGTATGTCGAGGATCACGCGCGCGCGCTCCATCTCGTGCTGACCCGGGGCGAGCTAGGCTCGACCTATAATATCGGCGGCAAGAACGAGAAGAAGAACATCGAGGTGGTCCACCAGATCTGCGATCTTCTGAACGAGCTGCGCCCGGTGGCCGATCATGACTATCGCTCGCTGATCACGTTCGTCACCGACCGGCCCGGCCACGACCGCCGATATGCCATCGACTGCAGCAAGATCGGCAGCGAGCTCGGCTGGGAGCCGCGCGAAACCTTCTCGACCGGACTGCGCCAGACCGTGCAATGGTATCTGGACAACGATGACTGGGTGGCGATGATCTGCGCGCGCCAGGAAAAGCAGGACCAGTTCCTGTAAGCCATCCAGGCCGCACCCGCGCCATCCCTGCGATCTCGCCCCCGGTCCCGCCTTGCGTCGGCACAACCGGGCGGACCAACCCTTTCCCGTGTGGAGACACCCATGTCGAATCAATCAGGCACCAAAGGCATCATCCTGGCCGGAGGATCGGGTACGCGCCTGTATCCGCTGACCGAGAGCATCTCGAAGCAGCTCCTGCCGATCTATGACAAGCCGATGATCTATTATCCGCTGTCGGTGCTGATGCTCGCAGGCATCAACGACGTGCTGATCATCACCACGCCCGAACACCGTGCGTTGTTCGAGAAACTGCTCGGCGATGGCAGCCGCTTCGGCATCACGCTCACCTATGCCGAGCAGCCCCGGCCCGAGGGCCTGGCCCAGGCCTTCGTCATCGGCGAGGAGTTTATCGGCGACAGCAATGTCTGCCTGATCCTGGGCGACAACATCTTCTACGGCCAGAATTTCTATCCGAAGCTCAGCTCCGCCATGGAGCGGCGCGAAGGCGCGACGATTTTCGGTTATCGCGTCGCCGATCCGCACCGCTTTGGCGTCGTCGAGTTCGACGCCGAGCGCAAGGTGCTCTCGATCGAGGAAAAGCCGGCCGAGCCGCGATCGGATTATGCGATTACCGGCCTGTATTTCCTCGACAATGCCGCTGCCCGTATCGCCCGCACTGTGCGCCCCTCCGCGCGCGGCGAGGTGGAGATCACCAGCGTGTTGCAGGACTATCTCGATCGGGACCAGCTCAATATCGAGCTTCTCGGCCGCGGGTTTGCCTGGCTGGATACCGGTACGTGCGAAAGCCTGTTGCAGGCCGCGCAATTCGTCGAGGTGATCGAACAGCGCCAGGGCTACAAGATCGCCTGTCTCGAGGAAATTGCCTGGCGCAAGGGGTGGATCGACAACGAGCGACTGGGCGCGATGGCCAAGGCCTATGGCAAGGCGCCCTATGGCCAGTATCTGCAATCGCTGCTCAACGAATAAACTCTCTCCCTCGGCCAGCGCTGGCCCTGGCCCCGCCATGAAGCTGCCCGGCCGGCGGCAGGCGCCTGCCCCATCGCCGTGTCGGGCGGCTGATGGGCATGCATAACGTTTTTGAAGTCACCCCCTTATGCTCTTGCGCAACACCATCGCCAACTATGTCGGACAGGCCTACAACACGGGCTGCGGCATCATCGTGGCGCCACTGTACCTGCTCTATGTCCCGCCGGAGGAATTCGGCCTGATCGGTCTGTTTCTGATCCTCAATTCGACCATCTACCTGCTCTCTTCCGGCCTGGTGCCGGTGCTCGCCCGGCAGGCGGCGATCTTCAAGGTCAAGGGCAGGGCTCATGCCGACGAGTTCTTCAACCTGCTGCGCGGGATCGAATGGCTTTCGGTGGTGCTTGCGGTCGTCACTCTCGCCGTCTGTCTGATCGGCGCCGACTGGTTCCTCAACCAGTGGTTGAAATCGGACAAGCTCAATCAGGACGTCGGCATCTATTCGTTGCAGATCATGGGGTTCATCCTGGCCACGCGCTGGGGCATCTCGGTCTATTCCTCCGGCCTGGCGGGGCTCGAGCGGCAGGTCACGCTAAACCAGATCAACGTGCTGTTCACGACGCTGCGCTGGCCAGGCGGGCTGGCGCTGATGGCGAGCGGGCTGTTCGGCATCATGGATTTCTTCACCTATCAGGCCATCGTCTCCCTGCTGGAACTGGCCCTGACGGCGGCCCTGTTCTACCGCGCAATCCCGGCCAGACGCCGCGCCGATCAAGGCGATCGGGTCGCAGCGCCTGAAGAACGCGTCGCCTTCATGACGACGATCCGGAACAACCTGACCTTCACGCTGGGCACCTTCTACACCGTCATGGCCTGGGCGATGCTGACCCAGTATGACAAGATCCTCGCATCGCGATCGATGTCGTTGGAGCTGTACGGATATTTTGCCTTTGCCATTCTGGTGGCCAATGGCGCCGATCGCATCGCACAGCCGATCGGCCAGGCCATCCTGCCGCGCCTGACCATCTATGTGAACGAGGGCGATGATGAGCGCGCCAATGCGCTCTACTCGCAAGCGACCCAGTTCATGGCGATCGCGTCGCTCTCGGTGGCGGTCATCTTTGCCTTCTTTGCCCAGCCGGTAATTTTCGCGGTGTCCGGCAACAGCGCCATGGCCGATGGCGGCGCGGTGTTCCTGGCCTGGTTCGGCCTGGGCTCGGGGATTTTGACATTGTCCAGCCTGCTGCTGATCCTGCAGAACGCCTATGGCCATATCCGGGTCCATATCCTTGCCTCGACGCTGTCGATGGTGGTCCAGGTTCCGCTGATCACCTTCATCGCGCTGCATTTCCAGGCCTATTGGATCGGCATTGCCTGGGCGGCGATGCGGCTGCTGGCTTTCGTGATCAGCGCGCCGATCGTGCACCTGAAGTTCAGCGGCATTCCGCTGTCGCGCTGGCTGTTGCGCGACATCGGCTTGCCGCTGCTCGGCGCCGTGATTGCCGGACTGGCGTGCCTGGCTGCCGACCGGCTGATGCTGCAGGGCGATCTGAACCGCTGGGTCGTGGTGGCGAAGGTCGGCGTCTATTCGGCATTCGTCATCACCACCGCATTCGCCTTTTCCGACGAGGGCCGACGGATGATCGCGCGGCTGATGGCCCGCACGATACGCGCCTGACCCTCCGCTGCGCGCTGACCATGGCCGCCCGCTTCTGAAAGCTTTCCGATGACACCCGCACCCCGATCTGCCGCACCCCATGAAGGCGAGCCCGATCTGATCACGATCGTCTGCCTCAGCTTCAACACGCGCGACTATATCGCCCGCTGCTTCGATTCGCTGATGGCGCAGCAGACCGACTATCGGCTCCAGATCGTCGTGCACGACGATGCGTCGTCGGACGGCAGCCAGGACGTCATCCGCGCCTATGCCGATCGCTTTCCGGATATCTTCACGCCGGTTCTGCAACCGGCTAACCGCTGGTCGCAGGGTTTCTGCCCGCTCCAGGCGTGCGCCCCCCATATCAGAGGCGCGTTTGTCGCGATCTGCGAGGTGGACGATTACTGGACCGAAAGCGACAAGCTGCAGCAGCAGGTGGAGTATCTTGTCGGATCGGGCCGGAATTTCGTCGGCACCCAATGCCAGTCGATCACGCCGAACGAGAGCCTCGGGCCCGCCTTCCCCAAGGCCGATGGCGCCGGCCCCGTCACCATCATCCCGGGATCGCACATCTTTGCGATGCGCAAGTACATCCACACCAGCACCTTTGCGATGCGGCGCAGCCTGTTCGACAAATGGGCCGCGGCCTTTACCCGCCAGGTCGTGTCGGCGGACCTCACCATCCTGCTGACCGCCTGTCTGGTCGATGACGGCCTGGCGATGCAGAACCGGGTGACCTCGCGCTATCGCATCCACGAGGGCGGAGCCTGGACGGGCAGCACCCGCGCGCAGCGCTATGCGCGATATGCGATCACCTGGCAGATCATCCTCGAATCGCTGGGGGCAGAACTGCCGCCCCGCTATCTGCGGCAGGCCCGGAGCAATCTGGCCTATTTCGAGATCCTGTCGAAGGAAGGCCGCCCCGAGGTGCTGACGGAACTCGCGAAGCGCGGACCGATGCCGGTGATCCAGGTCGGCTGGAATATGCTCGCGCGCCGGTTGCTCGGCAACTGAGGCACGACCGCCGTCATTGCTGAACGCAAGGTTCCAAGCTACACGGGCGGACGAGCGGCCCATGGCGGTCCGGTAACGTGCCCCCGGCGCCTGCCGCCGGAAAACTGAAATGCAGATCATGATGAACCACGCGACACCCCGGACGCCCAAGAAGAGCAAGCTGCTGAACGACAGCCTGTTCGTGCCCTATATCGTCGTGCTGCTGCTGTATTTCCTCGGCCCGGTGACCTTCTCGGTCTTCTATGTCGAGGCGGCCTTGTGGTTCATCACCATCCTGATCCTGCTCAAGGTATCGATCAATACCGGCAAGGCGCGGGCCTTGTACGAGCCGGCGCCGGACCTGGCGCACGACCGGATCATCATCAAATATTATACCTATCTTTCAGTCCCCATTTCGGCGGCTGCGGCCTATTATGTCTACTGGCTCTACGGCCAGGGCACCTCGGTCGACGTGGTGCTGACCAACACGGGCGAAGTCCGCGAAATTACTGCCGGTTCTGACATCACCAAGCAGATTGCCGCGATTTTCGCCTATCAGGCCTATGGCTATATCCCGATCCTGCTGACCAAATGGCGCCACCGCTTCCCCATGTATGTGAATGCGATGATGGCAGGGGCGATCGTGCTGATGGCGCTGGCGGTGGTGCTGCAGGCCGGACGCACGTTCTTCCTTGTGGCAGGGGCGATCGGCTATGCCACCTTCATGGTGTCCTCCAAGGTGACCAAGGACGCCAACTCCGCGAAGGGCAAGGGGCGGGTGTCGAACGTGCTGCTCTATGTCGGGGTGGGGATCGCTGCGATCTTCGGCGCCGTGGCGATCTATCTGATCGGCGTCCAGCGCGTGTCGAGCGCCGAGATCGCCAATACGCTCCACACGGCCGACTATCGTTATTTCGGCGCCACGCTGAAGCGGATCGCGCCCGATGCCTCCTACTTCATCACAGTGATCTTCCACTATCTCGTCGGGCCGTGGAGCAACTTCAACATCGCGATCGTGTCCGACACCGATTTCTATCGCTGGTCGGCAGGGCCGTTCGAGGCGATCGCGGCCCGCTTCTCGGATGGCTATGACTCGGCCTTTTTCGGTGCCCGGGCCGACAACTACAAGCGCTACATCATGCTGGGCGGACAGCCGACGGGGTGGCGCACCGGTTTCGGCAACGTGCTCGACTGGTACGGCTTTCTCGGCATGATCCTCTACACCATCTTCATCGGCTATGCGGCCGGCAGACTGCTGGTCAAGGCCAGGTCGTCGCAGTCGCTGATCGCGCTGCTCAAGGCGGTCTGGACGATCACCTTCCTGCTGATGTGCCTGTTCTACTTCCCGTCGGACACCATCTTCTGGGTCAATCTCGCGCAGATTTTCCTGATCACGCCGCTGCTTGTGCTGATCTTCGGATCAAGGCGCCAGCCGGCCAAGTTGCACCATCGGCACAGGCTGGCCTGAAGGCCCGTCCTGCCGAAATGAGCGGCGGCAGGACCCGGCCTGGCTCAGTTGCGCCACGCCGGGCCCAGACCGTTCCGCCCCGTCCTCATCGTGCCATCGGACCGTCAGCGGGACCTGGCCACATCTCATTCGTTTCATGGATCTGCATATGTATTTTTGCATCGTCGTGCCCAATCTGAACTATGGCCAGTTTCTCGATGCCTGCCTTGCCTCGATCGAGGGGCAGGTGGGTGTCGATGTCGGCGTGCTGATCATCGACGGCGGCTCGACCGACAACAGCCGCGCGATTGCCGAGGAATATTGCCAGCGCAACAACTGGACCTTTCTCGAGAAAAAGGGTCTCGGTCAGGCCGCATCGATCGCCTATGGCCTGGCCAGGGAGCAATGGCCCGACGCACCGGATGATGCCATCTATTGCTGGCTGAATTCGGACGATACCTTTCTGCGGTCGGATTCTCTGCGCATCGTCGCCGACCAGTTCGAGAACTTCTTCGACGTCGATATCGTCTCGCTCGGCGGCTATTATCTTAGCGGCGACGGACGTTTCCAGGCACCGGTCAATTACGACTATCACCCGCTGATCCGGGGTGACGTGTTCCTGAGGGGTGGCGGATTCCTGCAGCCGGCGACGTTCTGGAGCGCCAGGGTGAACCACAATATCCTGATCAACAATGCCTATCGCTATGTGTTCGACGGCGACTATTTCCTGCGGATGCGCGGCGAAGGGTATAATTTCTACGTCAATCCCCGGCTGCACGTGGCGGGCTATCGCCTGCATGGCAGCAACCTGTCGCTCAACGTTCCGCCCAAGCGGGTCGCCGAACTGGCCGATCTGTACCGCATCCGCCTGTCGCGGCCAGGGGCGAGCCTGTATCTGTCGGTCATGGCGAAGCTGCTGAGGGGCTGCGAGTTCGTGCCGCTGGTTGGAGAGAAACTCAAGCGGTTGATCCGTTCGGCAAATAATGTTGCGAGCTATTTCACACGCTATTTGATCCCTTCGATCTGATCCGCGCTTCGCGACCGACCGACGCCCGGTTTTGCGGGCGCATGCCGTAAACCGGAAATTCACCCGATCCTGCATTGGCCCCAGATTGCTGGTGACAATCCCCCCCGGAGCAGCTATCGAACCGGCTCTGTGGGGGAACGACCTGCGGCCCGGTGCGGCCGGAAAGGTGTCCGCAAAATCGAGGATGTGCGGCCGGTGAAGGAACTTCAATCCATATCGGGATATGAGTATTCCGACTTCGAAACCAACCCTTCACATGAGTATCTCCTTCCCACGGTTCTGTCCGAGCTGGAAAAGATCAAGGCAGGGCTCGGCGATCGGGAGCCCCGGCTGTTCGAGCTGGGATGCGGCAATGGCAGCGTGGCAGCCAGGATGAGTTCGCTCGGATGGGATGTCACGGGTGTCGATCCTTCGGAGGACGGCATCCAGCAGGCTCAGAAGGCCTATCCGCAGCTCAAGCTCGCGCGCGGGTCTGCCTATGACAATCTGGCCGAAACCTACGGCACCTTCCCGATGCTGGTCAGCCTGGAAGTCGTGGAGCATGTCTATGCGCCCCGCGACTACGCCAGGACGGCCTTCAGCCTGCTCGAGCCGGGCGGTGCGGCGATCTTCTCGACGCCCTATCACGGCTATTGGAAAAACCTGGCCATGGCCGTGACGGGCACGATGGATGCCCATTTCACCGCCTTGTGGGACCATGGGCACATCAAGTTCTGGTCGGAAAAGACCCTGACGACGCTGCTGGTCGAGGCTGGGTTTGAACCGCCGCGGTACCTGAAGGTCGGCCGCATTCCCGCCCTGGCGAAATCGATGATCGCCATCACGCGTCGACCGCGCGGCTGATCGGCACCGGAAAACAAAAAGTTAGATCTTGGAATGACGCTTCTGTCGGTGGTTATCCTCACCAAGAATGAGGAACTGCATATCGAGCGCGCGCTGGACTCGGTCCAGGGCATAGCGGACCGTGTCTTCGTCATCGATAGCGGCTCTACCGACCGGACCGTGGAGCTGGCGACCGCACGAGGCGCCACTGTGCTGCACAAGCCCTGGGTAAACTATGCCACCCAGTTCAACTGGGCGCTCGACCAGCTGCCGCCGGACACCCAATGGGTCTTGCGGCTCGATGCCGACGAGATCGTCACCCCATCGCTGGCCCAGGAAATTGCCGGCGAGCTGCACCAGCTGCCCGGTGATGTCGATGCGGTTTATGTCGGGCGCCGCATGAACTTTCTCGGCGAACGCGTTCGGTTCGGGGGGCTGTTCCCGATCCGCATCATCCGCCTGTTCCGGCACGGGCGCGGGCGGTGCGAGAACCGCTGGATGGACGAGCATATCCTCGTAGAGGGCGCCACCGCGCAATTCGCTGGCGAGATCATCGACGACAACCGCAATTCCCTGACCTGGTGGACCGAGAAGCACAATGCCTATGCCTCGCGCGAGGTGGTGGACCTGCTGAACCTCGAACATGGTTTCATGGCCAGCGAAACGGTCGCCGACCTCAAGGGCGGGCAGCAGGCCGGCATCAAGCGCTGGCTGAAGGAAAAGGTCTATGCGCGGCTGCCGGCGCAACTGCGCGCCTCGCTCTATTTCTTCTATCGCTTCGTCCTGCGCCTTGGCTTTCTCGACACCAGCGGGGGGCGGGCCTTCCACATCCTCCAGGGCTTCTGGTACCGCTATCTGGTCGATGCCAAGCTGCAGGAGGTGCGCAAGCATATGCGCGATACGCACAAGGACGCGAAGACGGCGATCCGCGACGTGCTCGGCATCGATCTGCAGCGGTGACGGGGTCCATGAAGATTTCCGTCGTCACCGCCGTCTTCAACCGGGTCGCCACGATCGGCGATGCGATGGCCAGCGTCCAGGCGCAGAGCCATGGCACGATCGAGCACATCATCCAGGATGGTGGATCGACCGATGGCACGCTCGACGTGGTCCGAAGCGCCGCGACCGGAGACACGCAGATCGTGTCCGAACGCGATGGGGGCATCTATGACGCCATCAATCGCGGCATCGCGCGTGCCACCGGTGACGTGATCGGCCTGATGCATTCGGACGATGTCTTCGCCGACGATCAGGTGCTCGAGAAGGTCGCCAGGACCTTTGCCACGCAGGATGTCGACGGCGTCTATGGCGATCTGCAATATGTCGCCGCCAGCGATCCGACCAGGGTGGTGCGCCACTGGCGATCGGGAGCCTATCGCCCGGCGCTGCTCAAGCGGGGGTGGATGCCGCCGCATCCCACGCTGTATCTGCGGCGCGAGGTGTTCGACCGGCACGGTCTTTATGACACGTCGCTGCGCATCGCTGCGGATTATGATGCCATGCTTCGCTATCTCGGCAAGGGCCAGATCCGGCTCGGCTATATTCCCGAGGTACTTGTCAAAATGCGCCTGGGGGGCGAGAGCAACCGCTCGCTGGGACGGATTATCCTGAAGAGTCGCGAAGACCTTCGGGCACTGCGCAACAACGGCGTGGGGGGCATAGCGACCCTGGCCGCCAAGAACCTGAGCAAGCTCGGGCAATTTATCGTGAAGGACGACACATCGACATGACCAAACGCGCCCTTATCACCGGCATCACCGGACAGGACGGCTCCTATCTGGCCGAGTTTCTGCTCTCGCAGGGCTATGAGGTGCACGGCATCAAGCGCCGTGCCTCGTCGCTGAACACCCAGCGCATCGACCATATCTATCAGGATCCGCACGAGCCCAATCCGAAGCTGACGCTGCATTATGGCGATCTGTCGGATACGTCGAACCTGACCCGCATCATCAGCGAAGTGCGCCCGGACGAGATCTACAACCTGGCTGCCCAGTCGCACGTGGCGGTCAGCTTTGAATCGCCCGAATATACCGCTGATGTCGATGCGCTCGGCACGCTGCGCCTGCTTGAGGCGATCCGCTTTCTCGACCTCGGCAACAAGGCGCGCTTCTACCAGGCTTCGACCTCGGAGCTGTATGGCCTCGTGCAGGAAATCCCGCAGCGCGAGACGACACCCTTCTACCCGCGTTCGCCCTATGCCGTGGCGAAGCTCTATTCCTACTGGATCACGGTCAACTACCGCGAAGCCTATGGCCTGTATGCCTGCAACGGCATCCTGTTCAACCATGAGAGCCCCCGCCGCGGCGAAACCTTCGTGACGCGCAAGATCACGCGCGGCCTCGCCAATATCGCGCAGGGCCTCGAATCGTGCCTGTACATGGGCAATATCGATTCGCTGCGCGACTGGGGCCATGCGCGCGACTATGTGCGCATGCAGTGGATGATGCTGCAGCAGGACCATGCCGAAGATTTCGTGATCGCCACGGGCCAGCAATATTCGGTCCGCGAGTTCATCCGCTGGACCGCGCGCGAACTGGGTGTCGAACTCGAGTTCACCGGCGAAGGCGTCGACGAGATCGCGACCGTTGCCGCGATTTCGGGCGACATGGCACCGGCGCTGAAGGTCGGCGACGTGATCGTGCGGATCGACCCGCGCTATTTCCGTCCGGCTGAGGTGGAAACCCTGCTGGGCGATCCCAGCAAGGCGCGCGAGAAGCTGGGCTGGGAGCCCGAGATTACCGCGCAGGAAATGTGCGCGGAAATGGTCGCGGCCGATCTCAAGGAAGCCCAGCGCCACGCCTTCCTGAAGGCCAATGGCTTCGACCTCCCGGTGAGCATCGAGAACTGAGGAACCCGTACGGTGAAAATCTATGTCGCAGGTCATCGCGGAATGGTGGGCAACGCCATTCTGCGCAAGCTGGAAGCCCGCAAGGCTGCGGGCGAACCGATCGAACTGGTGACCAGGACCCATGCCGAGCTGGATCTGACGGATCAGGCCGCCGTCCGCGCCTTCATGCGCGAACAGCAGCCTGATGCCGTCGTGCTGGCAGCGGCCAAGGTCGGCGGCATTCACGCCAACAATACCTATCCAGCAGATTTCATCTACGAGAATCTCATGATGGAGGCCAATGTCGTCCATCAGGCGTTTGAGGCGGGCGTGCAGCGGCTTCTCTTCCTGGGGTCGTCGTGCATCTATCCCAAGCAGGCGCCGCAGCCGATGGCCGAGGATGCCCTGCTCACCGGGCTGCTCGAGTCGACCAACGAGCCCTATGCGATCGCCAAGATTGCCGGCATCAAGCTGTGCGAGAGCTACAATCGCCAGCACGGCACCGATTACCGGTCGGTGATGCCGACCAATCTCTACGGCCCGGGGGACAATTTCCATCCGGAGAACAGCCATGTGCTGCCCGCGCTGATCCGGCGCTTCCACGAAGCTCAGAAGGCCGGGCTCGACAAGGTCGTGATCTGGGGCACGGGGACGCCGCGGCGCGAGTTCCTGCACGTCGACGACATGGCCGAAGCCAGCCTGTTCGTGCTCGACCTGCCGCGCGACATCTATGCCGCCAATACCCAGCCTATGCTGAGCCACATCAATGTCGGCAGCGGCGTGGACGTATCGATTCTCGAGCTGGCAACGCTGGTGGCCGAGGTGACCGGCTTTGCCGGGAAGATCGAGACCGATCCGACCAAGCCCGACGGCACGATGCGCAAGCTCATGGACGTGAGCCGGCTCGGAGCGATGGGGTGGCGCGCGTCGATCGAACTCGGCGAGGGCGTGCGCGAAACCTATCGCTGGTATCTCGAGAATATCGACAGCGCCCGCGTCTGATCGAAAGATCGGACTCGGCCAGCCCTGACAGGTTCAGGATCGGTCGATCAGGCTGAGGCGGGCGCAATGCCCGGCCTCACGCCCTATCTGCCAGGGGTGAGACGCGGGGTGGAGAGCGTTCCGGTGAGCGCCCTGCCACCGGTCCAGGAGCGTCCGACAATCGCCAGCTCGACGAACGGACAGGCCGGGACACTGCTGACCTGGACATAATTCTTGGTCAGGTTGAACGGCTGTTCGAAAAACGGCGTTTCCTGGCCCCAGCACGACATCTGCAGCTTGAGATCGGCCACCTTGTCGACCGGCTGCATCGCCACGTCGAAGGCGATGTTCAGGCCGGCTGCTGGCCGCTTGACCACGCGCGAGGCCAGCACCCCGCCATTGCCCGGCTCGATATAGAATTCGAGGCTGTCCTGGCTGTAATCTGGCTGGGCGCGCATCGAACGGGTATCTGCGAGCTTCCAGTCGAAGGGCGGATACGCTGCGACCCATGCACGCGCTGCGGTGATGGAACGCTTGTCGGTCGCACCCGTCACGCGGCGATAGAGCCGCTCGGCCGCCTGCATCTCGCCCTTCTGCGCCAGACCGGCGATCAGGCGCTGGTCAAATTCCGCATTGTCGATCGTAATCCGCTCGCGGACATAGGCCAAATTCTCGAGCGCGCGCTTTTCCCCCACAGCGAACACCAGAAAATCGTCACGCCACGGCAAGGGCTTGCGGAACATGGTGGCGAATGCAGGGCGCGTCTCGGGCAGCGTGATGGCGCTGACAAGCAGCGGGAAGAGCTCCTCCTTCCGCTCGGGATGGACACGCAGGATCTGATCGAGGGTGCCGATGGCTCCAGCAAAATCACCATTGTCGCGCTTCTGCTGCAGCGCGAGGCCCTGCAGAGCCGAATCGCGGCGCGTCAGCCGGGTGGCGAGCTCGATGATCTCGCGCCGCCGACCGGGATTGGTTTCGGCCAGCGCCAGCAGCACATAGGCCTTGGGCAGCATCGGCTCGAAGGCCAGCGCGCTGACCGCTTCGCCGGACGCCTGGCGCGACAGGCGCTGCAGGCGCACTTCGAGATCGGGCGCCGCCTGGACAGCGGCCGCGGGTGCAGCCTGGCTGCTTCCATTGCCGCTACCCAGCTTGGCGACCTTCTTCACATCCTCGACGAACTGGCCATAGGCCACCCGCTCGATGGCCGCGCCGTTCCAGGGGAAAATGGCCTGGGCAAGCTCGGGCGCGCGGCGCACGCTCACGCTGCTCAGCGCATGCGCTCCGGAGAGCAATGCCAGCGGCACGGCGACCATGCACGCAATCGCCAGTCGAGAGGTTTTTGAAGACACCTGCAATATTCTTCCCGTGGCTCAGGCCTCAAGCCGTCTGCGTATCTTCTTTCGGGGTCTCGCCATATTTGTAGCCATAGCCGTACCCATAACCATAGCCGTAACCGTAACCATAGCCGACCGAATTCGAATCCAGCTTGGTGACGATGGCACCATAGACACGCGCGCCGGTGCGGGTCAGACGGTTGAGGGCGTTCTCGATCGCCCGGACCTTGATGCGATCGGATTCGATCACATAGACCACGCCGTCGACGACACGCGCAAGCTCGACCGCGTCGGCCAGCGCCAGCATCGGGGCGCTGTCGATGAGGATCTGGTCATAGTTGGCCTTGACCTCCTCGAGCAGCTCCTTGAACCGGTTGCTTGCCAGCAGTTCGACCGGGTTGGGCGGCGTGTAGCCGAAGGTGAGATAGTCGAAGCCGAAATCGTCGATCCGGACAACCTCGTCGCTGAGGCTCGTCGCGTTGCCCGTCAACAGCCCCGAAAGACCGCCACTCTTGCTGAGATCGACCTCGAGGAAGCCCTGCATCCGCGAATTTCGAAGGTCGGCGTCGATCAGCAGCGTACGCTTGCCCAGATGGACGAAGCTGGTCGCCAGCGCGATCGTCGAGACGCTCTTTCCTTCCGATGGCACCGAGGAGGTGAGCATGAGCACCTTTGGCGCGCCCTGCGGGGTCAGGAAAGTGAGGTTTGTTCGTGTCGACTTGTACGCTTCGCTGATCTCCGACGAACGCGTCACGATCTCCGCCCTCAGGTCGGGCGAGGTGTTCCGCGGGATGAGGCCGAGGACCGGGAGACCCAGACGACGCGACACATCCTGCGGATCCTTGATCGTCTGGCTCAGCGTGACGCGGAGATAGACCAGCGCGATGCTCAGCGCGACACCGATGGCGCCTGCCAGGAGCAGGTTGATCAGCAGCGACGGCGCATAGGGGAAGAGCGGAACTTCGGCCTTGTCGATCAGCGTGATGTTGTTCTGGCCGGCACCCGACGCCTCGAGCTCCTTGTAGCGCTGCAGCAGCGCGTCATAGAGCTGGCGGTTGGTGTCCACCTCGCGCTTGAGAATGCCGTACTGGATGCTCAGTTCCTGCTGACCCAGGAAGCGCGACTTGGCTTCTTCGAGCTTGCGGCGCAGCTCGCGTTCGCGGCTTGAAGCGGCCGACAGGCTGGCGCGCGAAGCGGTTGCCAGCGAAGCCTTGAGCGACGCGACTTCGGCTTCCTTTTCGAGCACCGGGGGATAGGCGGGGCCGAAATTGGAGCGCAGACGCGCCACTTCGGCTTCGAGCTTGGCGAGTTCGGCGCGCAGCGAGTTGCGCGCATCCTGCGCCGGGATGTCGCCAGAGGCCTGCGATGCTTCCGCCGTGATCCGGTCGGTCACGGCCTTGGCCAGCGCATCGTTGAGCGCGGTAAGGTCGGACGCGATCAGCGTCTGAGCGGCGGTTTCGGGACCCTTTTCCTTGCCGCCCGATTCCAGCACGAGGATGCCCTTGGCGTTGGCATATTGCACCAGATCGCGCTCGGAGGTGGAAAGCTTCTGCCGAAGTTCCTCGATCTGCTTGTTCAGGAACTCGCGCGCCTCGATATTGGCGCCGAAACGCTTCTCGTAGTTCGCAGCGATGAACTCTTCCGCCCAGAGATTGGCGACCTTGGCCGCAACCGAGGCCGACGGGCTCGAGAACTGGATGTCGACCAGGCTCGACTGCCGGATCGGCTCGATCGAAACATTGTCGAGCAGGATTTCCTCGACGTCGCGCGGCGTCAGCCGGACTTCCGGATCGAGCGCGAAGGCACGGATGAATTCCTCGTCGCGCTGCAGATTCCCGGCCCTGGCGACCCGGGTCGCCATGAAGTTCGATTCCAGCAGTTCATACTGAGTGTTGAGATACTGGATCTCGGACACCTTGGATTCGTTCTCGAGCGGGTCGATCGCCGTCACGTTCGACGTGATCTGCGAGACCTCGATCCTCGAATTCGCCTTGAACAGCTCGGTCGACAGCAGCGTCACCAGCAACCCGACGAGAAGCGCAATCGCGATCAGGCCTGCCAGCCAGTAGCGCAGCGCCTGCGCCTCGCTCAGATACCGTTCGATGACCAGGTAGAAACCGCCCGCCGGCTCGGCATCAAGCTTGGTTTCGCCAGCATCGGCTGCGGCGGGGTTTTGGTTGCTCATGGTATCTTGCATCACTGTTGCACAATCAGAATGGTCGCGGTCGTCAGAAGTGGCGGTACTAGCTGCAACAGCAGATCGAGACGTCGGCGCTCGGGCGAGTCACCGACAATGACGATGTCATTGGGGAAAAGCTGGGGATCGGCATAATTGCCGCGCTGAATGGCCCGAATATCGTAGACGCCGATATAGCGCTGGTTCTCGACCGTGCGCAGGACGAGCACGTCGCTCTGCTTGGCATATTGGGTCATGCCCTCGGCCTGGTTCACCGCGCGCAACAGCGTCGGACGCCCTGTCGCAGGATAGCTGCCCGGCTTCTTGACCTGGCCGCCCACCGAAATCGTCGGTTCGGGAAACTCCTCGGGAATGACGCGCACCTGCGGATCGCGCAGATAGCGACCGCGCAGACGATCGGCGATCTCGCGTGCGGCTTCGCTCGGCGAACGCCCGTCCAGCTTGACGTTGCCGATCAGCGGAAAGGCCAGGTCGCCGTCGACATCGGTGAGATAGGTCCCGCTCAGCGATTCGGCACCGACCACCTGAATTTCAAGCTTTTCCTGCGGGCCGATAACATAGGAAATGTCGAGACGCGGTGCGGGAAGGTTTTCGAGCTGCGTGACTTCGATGTCTTCCGCGAGCCCCACGGACCGGTCAACCGCGCAGGATGCGAGCAGCCCAGCCATGCCCAGAATTAGCAGATTTCGCAGAATAATTACCATATGGCCTCGCCGATTGAGGCAGCACCTTTAGAGAGTTTTTTACGGTTGCCAACCACTTTTGCGCCGGAAAACCGGCGGTTGAGACAGCCCGATTGGTCTTGCGAGCGATGCAAAGAACAGCGCGCAAGTGACGGGCTTGCCGCGCTGTTGCCGCCCTATTTATTTCGCGCCGACGCCGGTCGTGATCACCCTCAAGGTCTTGAGCACGATCAGCAGGTCGAGCCACAGCGACAGGTTCTTGATATAGTAAAAGTCATAGCGCAGCTTGGACAGCACATCGGTCACGTCGGTGACGTGACCCTGGTTGACCTGCGCCCAGCCGGTAATGCCGGGGCGAACGATATGGCGATAGGAATAGAAGGGCAGCTCCGCATTGTACCATTCGGACAGCGAGCATGCCTCGGGCCGCGGCCCGATAAGGCTCATGTCGCCGAGCAGCACGTTGAACACCTGCGGAAGCTCGTCCAGACGCGACTTGCGCAGGAATTTCCCGATCTTGGTGATCCGGTCGTCGTCCGACTTGGTCATCGCGTCCTCGCGCTTGGCGAGATTGTCGTTCGAGACTTCGCGATCGCGCATGGTGCGGAACTTGATCATGCGGAACTTCATTCCCCGGAACCCGATCCGTTCCTGAATGAAGAACACGTTGCCCGGGGAATCGAGCTTGATGATCAGCGCCAGCAGCGCAAAGACGGGAAGGCACAGCGGAATGAGGCAGACGGCGCCGACGATATCGATGCCGCGCTTGATCGACGCATAGGAGACATTGGGAATCAGCGAACCCAGCTCGTTCTCGCTGAGATGCGAGATCTTGACCTGGCCCGACTGCATCTCGGCGATCTGGCGGTAGTGATAGACGGGTATGCCCGCCAGCGCCGCCTGGGCAAAGAGCCGCTCGCCGCGTTCGGAATGCATATAGTGCAGATCGGCGACGATCGACCAGTCGCGACGGCCCGCCTGGATCAGCGCTTCCATATCCGCGAGAGAAGGCGCCGGCATGAAGTTGCCGGTCAGCTCGATCTCGTTGGCGCGCCCGCCCGAGACCACGACATGCGGGTTGAGCATGCGGCGGCTGTACACGGCCGCCAGGAAGCTCGCCATCACGCCGGACACGGCGCCCGCAGCGAAGAACGATCCGGAATATTCGATCCGCATCAGCGCCATGACGGTGAAGACGCCGGTGAAGACGATCAGGTTGACCGGGAGCACATAGGACAGATGCCGGGCGTTGGCATGGTCCTTCAACCGCGACAGGATATACCAGCTGATGGTGATCGACAGGATGAGCGCCGTGATCGTCTCTTCGAATGCACCGGTGAAATACGCGCGGTCGAGCAGCGACCAGACCGCCAGCGCCGGTGCCAGCCCGGCGCTCAGGATCAGCGGCAGCTCGAACCGGTGCAGGAACTGGTTGCCCCGGCGCGGCGGGACCGCGGAGAATTTCTGCGGGTCTGCGTCTGCCTCGTCACGGCCGGTGCTGGCGACGGTGACCGTCTCGCTGGTGGTTCCGGCAGTCGATTGTTTCATAAGGTGCTCTTCAAAGGATGAGGTTGCCGGATCGAATGTGACCGTCGGCCGGCGCTCCGCGTCCGACTGTTCCGCCATGGTGCTGGCCTGCTGGTCGATAAGCGTGCTCATGGTGTCGCTCCCATCGGAGACATTTGGCCCGATGCGGCCTTGAGTTGGACGGTAGGAACCGAAACCCGCGTCTGCTTGCCCATGAAATCGAGCAGCACCAGCGCGCGCTGATTGGGGGAAAGCCGCTCCACTTCGCCCAGAAAGGTCGTGGCAGGCCCCAGCGTCACTTCCACCGCGTCGCCCGGGCCCAGATGCGTTCCCAGGAAGATGGTGTCGGCATGGTCGCAGGCATCGCGAAGCTCGGTCATCACCTGCGCAGGGACAGGCGTGGGCCGGTCGCCGAACCTGACCAGCCGGGCGACGCCATAGGTCGAGTTCACCAGGGACCAGGGCGCCGCCTCGCCAGGATAGCTTACGAAGATATAGCCGGGAAAGAGCGGCCGGGCCTGCACGGTCGGCATGCCCTTGCGTGCCACCAGTCGCTGCTCCATCGGCTGAAACGTGACAAAACCCTGACGCTCGAGATTGCGCTTGGCGACGTGGTCAGCGCCTGGCTTGGCTTGGGCTAGAAACCACTCGTTCACGCTCATGTCCTTATGCAGATTCATTCCGCGCGTCGGCATTCGTCTTGTGACCAGCTCAGGTACGATTTAGCGAGCCAGACAGAGCATCGGCTGCCGAAAAGCACCAACATCCATCAGCTGGTTGCACAGCGAACCGATATCAACGCGGCTAGCCAACCCCTTCGCAGCGTGGCAGCCAGCCTCTCCTCGCACGGAACCTCTCCAAAACGCGCGACTCGTTTTATCCGGGGTGCCCTGTTGAACATACCGTAACGAGTTGTCAATGCCAGTTGAGATACCGTGACAGCGCAGCAGCGGGCTCCGAAAACGCCCAGAGTGCGGCCCATGCGCTGGCCACCGGGTGCGCGCCGGTCCTGCGAGCGGCCGCGGTCGCAGACCCGAACCGACTGCTGGCCGCGAGCTTCGACAGCCGAAAATGGCAGCAACTTGTTAACCATATTTAAGTTTTCGTGCATTTAGATGGCGGCGATCTGCTGGCCTGCCCGTTGCTGGACCGGGCATGGGGGTATGGATGAGCATCGCCAACTGGAATCCTGCGAAGCTGACGCTGGTTGTCGATCTCGACGACACGCTGATCCGTACCGACAGCCTGCTCGAGAATTTCTGGGGCGCCTGGTCGGTGCGATGGCATACGCCGCTCGAGGCGGTGCGCACGCTCGCCCGGGGCAAGGTCGCCCTCAAGCAGAAACTGGGCGAGATCAGCCGGGTCGATCCGGCGCGGCTGCCCTATAATCCGCACGTTCTCGAGATGATCGAGCAATGGCGCGCGCGCGGCGGGCGCACCGCGCTGGTCACCGGCGCCACCCAGCAGATGGCCGATGCGGTGGCCGGCTATCTTGGCCTGTTCGACGCCGCCTATGGATCGAAGGACGGCATCAACCTGACCGGAGCCCGCAAGGCGCAGTTTCTCGAGCAGACCTACGGTCCTGCGGGCTATAGCTATATCGGCGATGCACCGGCCGATTTTGCGGTCTGGCAAGGCGCGGCGGCGGCCGTGACGATCAATTCCAGCAAGGCATTCCAGGCCAGGGTGGAAAAACTCGTCGCCGATGCCACGCACCTTCCGGCAGATCGTGCGGGCCTGCGCGACTATCTCGAGGCCATGCGCCCGCACCAATGGCTCAAGAACGTCCTCGTCTTCCTGCCGATGCTGGCCGCGCACGCGCTCGATCTGGTGACCGCATTGCAGGCGGTGCTGGCCTTTGTCGCGTTCAGCCTGGTGGCATCGGCGACCTATATCCTCAACGACCTGCTCGACCTGTCGGCGGACCGCGCCCACCCGCGCAAGTGCCAGCGCCCGTTCGCCTCCGGACGCGTCCGGCTGATCCACGGAACCTGGATGGTGCCGCTGCTCGCTCTGGCAGGCGCGGCAACCGCGCTGGCGGGCGGGATCGAGCTGTTTGCCGTGCTGCTGATCTATGCGGGTGTCACCCTGCTCTATTCGGTCAAGCTCAAGCGGCTTGCGATGATCGACATATGCGCGCTCGCCCTGCTCTATACGCTGCGCGTCCTGGCAGGCAGCGCGGCGACCGGCATTCCCTCCTCGCTCTGGCTTCTCGCCTTTGCGACCTTCTTCTTCTTCTCGCTGGCGGCGGTCAAACGCTATGCCG
The DNA here is from genome assembly GCF_001556365.1 of Blastomonas sp. CCH1-A6. Classification (NCBI taxonomy): domain Bacteria; kingdom Pseudomonadati; phylum Pseudomonadota; class Alphaproteobacteria; order Sphingomonadales; family Blastomonadaceae; genus Blastomonas; species Blastomonas sp. CCH1-A6. The sequence goes on from NZ_LSIS01000317.1 coordinate 32,571, forward strand.
AGCTGGTCGACGGAGCGGCATCGGGCCGGACGATGGCCACAGGCCGCGGTTACCGGGTCGATGACCGCATCATCGTCGGCAATATCATGGTCTCGTCAGGGCTCGTCTCGGTGCTGGTGCTCGCGCTCTATGCCAATTCCGAACCGGTGCAGACGCTCTACCATTATCCCGAATTCCTCTGGGGCGTGTGTCTTGTGCTGCTGTTCTGGACCAACCGTATCGCGCTGCTCACCCATCGCGGCGAAATGCACGACGATCCGGTCGTGTTCGCGATGCGCGACCGGGTGAGCCTGTGCTGCGGCCTGGTCGTCGGCCTGCTCGCGCTGGCAGGAGCGCTGGCGTGACCGGACTGATGCTCGTCCTGTCCTATGCGGGGTTCGCGCTGCTGGCGACGCTCGCCAATCTGGCGAGCCAGCGCGCGGTGCTCGCGCTCTGGCCGGGCGGGCTGCTGGCCGCGCTCGCTTTGGGGACGCTGGTCGGCCTGGTCGTCAAATACTGGCTCGACCGGACCTGGATCTTTGCAGGCGCGAGCAAGGCGCGCGCGAGCGAAGCGGGCACGTTCGGGCTTTATGCCGCGACGGGGGTCATCACCACGCTGATCTTCTGGGGGTTCGAAAGCGCCGCCTGGCTGATCTGGCATTCGCATCTCGCGCGCGAGGCGGGCGCGATTGCGGGTCTCGCGATCGGCTATCTGGTCAAGTACCGGCTCGACCGGCGCTACGTGTTCGCACCGGCGAGGCCGGCATGATGCCGCATGTCGAGCCGCTTTCGGGCTGGGGCCGCTATCCGGTGCGCGACTGCGCCGTGTGGCAGCCGGTCACCGCCGAGGCGCTGCATGCCACCCTGCCCCCGCTCGGGCGCAGCATCGCGCGCGGCAATGGCCGGTCCTATGGCGATGCCAGCCTCAACCCCGAAGCCACCATCGACATGCGGCGGCTCGACCGGCTGATCGCGTTCGATGATGCGAGCGGCGAACTGGTCTGCGAGGCGGGCGTGCTGCTGTCCGACATCATCGATGCCTTCGTGCCGCGCGGGTGGTTCGTCCCGGTGACGCCGGGCACGCGCATGGTGACGATCGGCGGCATGATCGCGAGCGACGTGCACGGCAAGAACCATCACGGCACAGGCTCATTCTGCGAACACCTGCTCTGGCTCGATCTCGATCTCGGCGATGGCCGGGTGCTGCGCTGCTCGCATCAGGAGAATGCCGATCTGTTCGCCGCGAGCTGTGGCGGCATGGGGCTGACCGGGATGATCGTGCGCGCCGCTTTCCGCCTCATGCCGATCGAGAGCGCCTGGATGCGCCAGCAGACGGTGCGCGCACGCGACCTGGGCGAGGCGATGGCGGTGTTCGAACGGTCGCACGCATGGACCTATTCGGTCGCCTGGATCGACTGCCTGGCGCGCGGCCGCAACCTTGGCCGATCCGCGATCCTGCTCGCCGACCATGCGCCGGCCGATGCGCTGGATGCCAGCCGCCGCGCCGAGCCCCTGACAAGGCCGCCGCGCCAGCCCCGTGCGGTGCCGGTCGATCTGCCAGGCTTCGCCTTGAGCGGCTTCAACGTCCGCGCGTTCAACCAGCTCTATTACGCGATGCAGCGCCCCGGCGAGGCACTGGTCGCGCTCGACCCCTATTTCTACCCGCTCGATGCCCTGACCGACTGGAACCGGATCTATGGGCGCCGGGGCTTCGTGCAATATCAGTGCGTGCTGCCGCTGGCCGAGAGCGAACGCGGCCTTCGCCGCCTGCTCGAGGCGATCGCGACCGCAGGCAGCGGCTCGTTTCTCGCGGTGCTCAAGCGCATGGGCCCGGCATCGTTCGGCCTGCTGAGCTTTCCGATGCCCGGCTACACGCTCGCGCTCGATTTTCCTGCGACGCCTGCCAATCTCGCGCTGCTCGACCGGCTCGATGCCATTGTCGCCGATCATGGCGGGCGCATCTATCTGACCAAGGATGCCAGGCTCTCTTCGCCCATGCTGGCGCTCGGCTATCCCGGGCTCGCCCGGTTTCGCGAGCTGCGTGCGCAACACGGGCTCGACCGCCGCTTTTCCTCGCTTCTTTCGCAACGTCTGGAGCTTTGACGATGATCGCTTCTCCTGTCCTCATCCTTGGAGCCCGGTCCGATATCGGCAAGGCGCTGGCGCGTGGCTATGCGGCGCAGGGCTGCGAGGTCATCCTGGCCGCGCGCAGCGACATGGCCGCCGATGCGACCGACCTTGCGCTGCGAACTGGCGTCCCGGCGCGCGCGGTTCTGTTCGATGTCACCGATGGCGAGCCCGACCGTTTCTTCGAGGACCTTGGCGCGATTCCGGGCACGGTCGTGATGGTTGCGGGCCTGCTCGGCGATCAGGCCGAATCGGCTGCCGTCGACGCTGCGGCGCAGCAGGTCATGGACAGCAACTATAACGGCCCGGCGCGCTATCTGCTCGCGGCGGCGCGGCGCATGGCGGGCGTGCCGGGCGGCTGCATCATCGGCATCAGCTCGGTGGCAGGCGAGCGCGGCCGAGGCTCCAATTTCGTCTATGGATCAGCCAAGGCCGGGTTCACCGCCTTTCTGTCCGGTCTGCGCAATGCGCATGCCAGGGCCGGGCTGCATGTCATGACGGTGAAGCCCGGCTTTGTCCGCACCCAGATGACGGCAGGCCTGAAGCTACCCCCGGCAGTGACCGCAGAACCCGGGCAGGTCGCCGAGGCGATCATCCGCGCCCACCGGTCCCGACGCGACGTCATCTACACGCTCGGGCGCTGGCGGCCGATCATGGCGATCATCCGCGCGATACCCGAAAGCGTGTTCAAGAAGCTCTCGCTCTGACGGGTCAGGCGCACCGCACGCCATTTGGATAGCGGTGACTATAGTTTACGGATCGCTATCTTGATCCAGAACCGTGGTATTTTAACTAGCTTGCACGAGCCGCTGCTGGCATTCTAACCGCCTGAAAACGCAGACATCATCCCCCCACCCGAACGATCGGTGGGGCCGCGTTGAAACTCGCACCGCAGCCGGAGAATAAGTCATGCCCCCGCATAGTGGTCAGTCTGTCGAGCTTGATCCCAAGGTCACACCCTTGCAGGACCGCGCCCGCGCGACCTACGAGCAGATCATCCAGGCGACCGGTGAACTGCTGCCCGAAGTCGGCATCGAGCGCCTCTCGACGAACATGATCGCCGAGCGCGCCGGGCTGACGCCGCCCGCGCTCTATCGCTATTTTCCCAATAAATACGCGATTTTGAGCGAGATGGGACGCCGCCTGATCACCGCCGAGAACGAAACCGTCGAGCAATGGCTGCGCAGCGACGAATTTGCGATCGGCAGCGATCTGCAGGCGGAGATCGAAAGCTTTGCCGCGCTGCTCGATCGCTTGCGCGATGTGGTGCTGGCGCATCCTGGGGGCGCCTGGATCTACCGCGCGATGAGCGCCGTGCCCGTGCTGCAGGAGATGCGGCGGCGCGCGTCGAAGGATTTCATCAAGGTGATCCTCGCAGCGGTCATCGACGATTTCCCGAAGATCGATCAGGAGCGCGTCCGCGGCGCGGTGATGCTGACGTCGATCGTCAACCATGCCGTCACCGAGACCATGGCCGATGATTATCCGACCGCCGAGCTGCTGCGCCGGGAGGCGGCCAAAATGATGAGTCTCTATTATCGTGATGTCGTGATTTCACGGGCTTCGGCGACATCGAACGAGGAAGCATAGGCCACGACGCGCTCAGAAACCCGTTGACAGTATACGATTTTGAATTTTAATAGTCCTCGCTAACAGGGCGGGATTTTGATGCACGAATTTTCAGCGGGCTGGTGCGTGTGTGAGCACGTCAGAACGCAACGATCGACCGGGGCTAGGGCAGCATATATTCGGGCTTGGCGAGATGCCCTGTCCGAAGAAGCCGCATTCGGCCTGTCGAGGCGAGTTCTGGACCCGGTCCACGCCTCTCCGCGCTTTTGCGAACACGCCTAGACCATGGCCCGTATCTCGAGCGCCGCACGGCGCAGCACAATGCGCTCGGCGCTCCGCACGCGGCGCCCCGCAAGAACCGTCCAGGCCGGGACTGGCACCGCCATGGATACCGATGCGAAGGGTTCAGGGCAGGTCAGCAAGGTCGAACCGGACGAAAGCACCAGCCGGAACAAGCTGCAGCGCAAGCGGATCAAGGCGGCGCGGGCTACGCTGCGCGCGCACAAGCGGCGCACCGGCTTCGGCAGGGCGCTGCGCAGCGAGGTTCGCGCGAAGCATCGCACATCGGCGCGGCGAGCGAGACTCCGCGCATCCGCCAGACGGCGAGCGCAAGCCTAGCCCGGGACGAACTGCCCCGATCCGGCAGCATTGCGCGTTGCGCCGAACTGCTGCTAAGCCTTTGGCGATGCCTGCTCCGGACCTGATACCCCGCAAGCTGCCGCAACAGAGCCGAAGCCGCGAAACGATGCAGCGTGTGCTCGATATGGCCGAAACCTTGCTGGTCGAACTGGGCGTGGACGGCTTCAACACCAATATTCTGGCGGAGCGTGCGGGCGTCGGCGTGCGCGCGATCTATCGCTATTATCCGAACAAATGGGCGATCCTGGTCGAACTGGTCGATCGATCCTATGCACGCGAGCGCGAATGGGTCGGCCATCTCGGCGCGCTGAAGCCGGGCGACGACTGGCGAAACGCCGCCGACCGGATGATCGAGGGCTTCTTTGCCGGGGCCAGCAGCAGCCCGAGCTATGCCGTGCTGCGCGCCGCATGCCAGGTCTCGCCGCAATTGCGCGAGGTGGAGGCACGCAACGTTGCGCGCTTCGAGGCCGATGTCGCCGAAACGCTGGTCGCGCTGGGCATGGCGGAGGAACCGCGTCGCTTGCGGATCATTGCCCAGATCGTGATCGAGGTGTCGGGACGGCTGATCGACCTCGCGTTGCGGGCGGACGATCCGGCCGAGGCAGGGCTGCTGCTCGGCGAGCTCAAGCGGATGCTGCACGACCTGCTGGGGCCGCATCTGCCCGGTTGACCGACCGGTTGCCGCCTCAGGTCGCGAGCGGACGGGCAGGCCCACCGATGCGATAGGGATCGATTCCGGCTGCACGCAGCCGGTCGTGGGCCCGACGATAGACCTTCGGTTCGGCAATACCCATGCGCGCCCGCGCCGCAGCGAGCGGCTCGGCAAGCAGGGCCCGGATATCCTGGGCAAAGATCGCCTGCGCTGCGCGGCCATGCCGCCGCGCCTCGGCGACCGCACCGATAAAGGGCGCATCGCTGTGCAGCCGCAACGCAAATTCGGCGGTGCCGGCCCAGGCGATGATCGTCTCGGTCCAGTCGCGATATTGTCCGCTGGTAAATCCGAGCACGCACTGTTCGCCCAGCGGATCGCGGCCATAGCCGGTCAGCACATGCGCCAGATCATGCGTATCGCGCAGCCGGTCGTTGAACCATGCGAACTGGTCGGCATGGGTCACCTGACCCGGCAGCGTGCTCGCCTCGACCAGCCCGGCGGCCGAAAGACCTTCGGCGCGCATGAAACGGACATAGGCATGGGCCACGCTGTGCGGGCCATGGCCGAGCAGCCGTTCATGATCGTCGAGCATGGGCGCGAGGCTCGGTTCGGATTGCATCCGCGCGCGTCCCTCGGCGCTCGCACAGAACCGCTCGGCAATCCGCCGCATGCTGCGATTGGGCAGGCATTCGCCCATATGGAAAACCTGCGCGGTATCCTCGGCATCGCGCATCAGTGCGCGGAAATGGCGCAGCGCCGATAGCGGCCGCATCCGGCGCGGCGGTCGGGATGCGGCGAGAAAGGGCAGGTCCTGAATCATGGCGCGAGCATCCAATTCAAGCGGGAGACGCAAAAGGAAAGTAATTGCTTCCATAATTGCCGTCAAGGCCATCATGCGCGCGCGGCGACATCGGCGCACGCCGGATCGGACCAGGCCTCGGACGGGTCTGGCCGGTTGACGAATGACTGGAATGCCAAGGGTGCAGGCGGGTCAGGCCCGCGCGGTCGATCAGCGCTTGCGGTAGCGAAAGTACCAGACCTCGTGCCCCTGCACGCGGGCCTTGGCCTCGTAGCGCGTCTCGGGCCAGCCGCCGGGGCGGGTGAGAAAATCCTTCGGCCGCTCGCACAGCCAGTCGAACGCGGGGTGATCGTTCATCACCATCATCGCATGCGCGACATAGATGGGGTGATCGGTGCCGAAGCGGAATTCGCCGCCGGGTTTCAGCTTGGACGCAATCAGGTCGACCGGCCCCTTGTTCATCATCCGCCGCTTGGCATGGCGCGCCTTGGGCCAGGGATCGGGGTGCAGCAGATAGACGAAGCTCAGTGCGCCGTCGGGCACGCGCTCGAGCACGTCGATGGCATTGCCCATGTGCAGCCGGACGTTGTACAGATGCTGCTCGCGCACATGCTGCAACGCGCCGACCACGCCGTTGAGAAACGGTTCCGCGCCGATGAAACCGTGATCGGGCAGCATGTCGGCGCGATAGGCCATATGCTCGCCCGCGCCGAAGCCGATCTCGAAATGCAGCGGGCGATCGTCGCCGAACAGCCGGCGCGAGGTGATCTCGCCGTCTTCCGGCACGCTGATCTGCGGCAGCAGCTTCTCGACCAGCTCGGCCTGGCCCAGCCGCAGCTTGTGATTCTGCTGACGGCCATAAAGCCGCCGCACCGATACGGGGTCTCCGGGTTTGTACGCGGTCATGGGCAACGCGCCTAGCAAAGCCGCGCCGCGATGCAAGCGGCAGGTTGGTGATTGACGCAATCTATCGGGCGCTATCGACCGGTTGAATGGCAAGCGGCTTGTGCGGTGCGCGTCGCTTATTTACAGTGATGTCAATGACTGACGCTCCCGCCTCCGCTTCGCCCGCCCTTTCCGCCACTGCCGATGGTGCAGAGCCGATCTGGAAGACGCATTACAAACATCCCTGCGCCTGGGATCAGACCTTTGCGCCGCTATCGCTTCCGCAGATGTTCTTCGCGTCGGCTGAGCGCAAGGGATCGGCGCCGCTGCTCGACTTCATGGGTCGCAAATACGGTTATGACGAGGTCGCCAGCGGTGTCGCCAGAGTGGCCAAGGGCCTGCAGGCGCTGGGTATCGGCAAGGGCGACCGCGTTGGCCTGTTCCTGCCCAACGTACCGCATTATGTCGCGGCCTATTATGGCGCGATGGCGGCGGGTGCGACCGTGGTCAATTTCTCGCCGCTCTACACCGTCGACGAGCTGGCGCATCAGGTCGAGGACAGCGGCACGACGATCCTGTTCACGCTGTCGGCCACCGCCCTGCTGCCCACCGCGCTCAAGGTGCTCGACAAGTCGAGGCTCGAGCGGCTGGTGGTGGGATCGGTCGCGGGCGGGCTTTCGCCGGTCAAGTCGCTGCTGTTCCGGATGTTCAAGGGCAAGGAGACCAGCGCGCTCCCGAACGATCCGCGGATCACGCGCTTTTCGAAGCTGATCGCCAATGACGGCCGCTACACGCCGGTGCCGATCGATGCGGAGCGCGACATCGCGCTGTTCCAATATACCGGCGGCACCACCGGCACGCCCAAGGGCGCGATGCTCAGCCACCAGAACCTCTCGGCCAATGCGCGCCAGGTCAATGCGATCGACCCGCGCAACGACAGCGAGCATGACCGCATCCTGGGCGTTCTGCCCTTCTTCCACGTCTTCGCCAACACCTGCGTGCTCAACCGCACCGTGCTCAACGGCGGCGAGATCGTGATGCTGCCGCGCTTCGAGGCGGAAGCGGCGCTCAAGGCGATCACGCGCACCCAGGTGACCGCGCTGCCCGGCGTTCCGACCATGTACCAGGCGCTGCTCGACAATCCGGAAATTGCCAACACCCGGTTCGCATCGCTTCGCGCCTGCATTTCGGGCGGCGCGCCGCTCGCCGCCGAGGTGAAGGCCCGGTTCGAGGAGGTCACGGGTGCCAATGTCGTCGAGGGCTATGGCCTGACCGAGAGCAGCGGCGTCGTTTCGACCAATCCCTATGAGGGGCTGAACAAGCCCGGCACCATCGGCCAGCCGCTGCCCGGCACGCTGGTTCGTCTGGTCGACAAGGAAGACCCGACCAAGGATGTGGCCCCCGGCGAGCCGGGCGAGATCATCTTTGCCGGACCCCAGGTGATGCGCGGCTACTGGAACCGCCCCGATGCCGATGCCGAGGTGTTCATCGGCGGATTCCTGCGCACCGGCGATGTCGGGCAGATCGACGAGGACGGCTATATCCGCATCGTCGACCGCATCAAGGACATGATCGCGGTGGGCGGCTTCAAGGTCTTTCCGAGCCAGATCGAGGAAATCCTCTATCGCCACCCTGCGGTGAAGGAGGCGCTGGTGATCGGCGTGCCCGATCCCTATCGCGGCGAGAGCCCCAAGGCCTTCGTGGCGCTGCAGGAGGATGCCGAAGCCGACGGCGCTGCATTGATGGCCTGGCTCAACCCGCAGCTGGGCAAGCACGAACGCGTGATCGCGGTCGATATCCGCGACTCGCTGCCCAAGACGCTGATCGGCAAGCTCGACCGCAAGGAACTGCGGAAAGCCGAGGGAATCGCCGCCTGAGGCATGCGGTTAACGCCCCTTGCCAAGCTGTCACGTCAATGACACACTCCCCGTAAATGCAGGGGTGGGGCCTGCATTGGCAAGGCAGGGGAACGCATATGCCCAATGCACTCGATAAGCGGTTCGAGGCCGCACGCTTCAATGCCGATATCGTCAAGCCGGTCGCACCCGAAAGCGTGTGGGAAAAGCGGATCAGCAACCAGGTCGCCTATGCGCTGCTGATGTATACCGGCCTCCAGATCTTCGTGGTGATGCAGGCGATCCGGGGCGAAGGCGCGTCGATCCTGCCGTATATGGGCCTGGTGGCGCTGGTCGGGATCGTCATTCCGCTGTGCCGCCGGATGGAAAAGCGCTGGCAGCGGCTCGCGCGCAGCGGCGCTTCCGAGGACGCCCTGCTTTCTGCCTATCGCGGCGATCGCCTGGGCATCTGGCTGTTCGCCATCGGCTTTCCCTTCGGTTTCGTTGCTCTTTTCAAGGGCCTGCAGTCGCTGATCTGACGCGGCAGGCTCGATTGACCCTGGCCTGCCCGCGCCCTACATCGCGCTGATGCAGACCCCCGATCAAGCCAGAGACCTGGCGCAAGACCTTGTTTCCCGCGCCATGGCCGCTGGTGCGACCGCCGCTGATGCGGTGTTCGCCTGCGATGCTTCCACCGATGTGCAGATGCGGCTCGGCGCGCTCGAGGACGTTCAGCGCTCCGAAAGCGCTTCGATCGGCCTGCGTGTGTTTCACGGGAAACAGTCGGCGAGCGTTTCGGGCGCGGACGTCAGCCCCCAGGGCCTTGCGACGCTGGCCGAGCGCGCGGTGGCGATGGCACGGCTTGCGCCCGAAGATGCCTATGCGGGCCTCGCTCCCGAAGACCGACTGATGCGCGCGCCCCTGCCCGATCTCGAACTCGATGACGGCGGCGATCCCGATCCGGCGCTCTTGCGCGGACTCGCGCTCGCCTGCGAGGAGGCCGCACGCGCGGTGCCCGGCGTCACCAACAGCGAGGGCGGGTCCGCCAGCGCGGTGCGCTCGGTGATGGCGCTCGCCACCAGCCACGGCTTTTGCGGCAGCTATGGTGGCAGCCGCTATGGCGTTGCCGCGAGCGTGCTCGCCGCGCGCGACGGGCAGATGGAGCGCGACTCCGCCTCGCACAGCACGCGCTTCCTCGCCGATCTCGAATCAGCCGAAGATGTCGGCCGCCGCGCCGGCGAGCGCGCGGTCGGGCGGCTGGGCACGGGAAAGATCGAGAGCGGACCGATGCCGGTCATCTATGATCGCCGCGCGGGCGGATCGCTGCTCGGGCCATTGCTGGGCGCGATCTCGGGAAGCGCGATCGCGCGCAAGACCAGCTTCCTGCTCGACAAGCGCGGGCAGCCGGTATTCGATTCGAGCGTGTCGATCATCGACGATCCGCACCGGCGGCGCGGACAGCGTTCGCGCGCCTTCGATGGCGAGGGCCTGCCCACCGCGCCCTGGCGGATCATCGATCATGGCGTGCTGAGCGGCTGGATGATGGACAGCGCATCGGCCCGCCAGCTGGGCGAAGCGCCCACCGGCCATGCGGCGCGCGGCGTGAGCGGCGCGCCTTCGACCGGCTCCAGCAACGTGCACATGGAAGCGGGTGGGCAGAGCCCCGAGGCGCTGATGGCGGACATCAGGCTGGGGCTCTATGTCACCCAGCTGATCGGCATGGGCGTCAACGGCGTCACCGGCGACTATAGCCGGGGCGCGAGCGGCTTCATCATTCGCGACGGCCAGCTCGCCGAACCGATCAGCGAGATCACCATCGCGGGGAACCTGAAGGACATGTTCGCAGCACTGATCCCGGCGGACGATCTCGAGTTCCGCTACGGCGTCAACGTGCCGACGCTGCGCATCGACGGCATGGTCGTGGCGAGCAGCTGATGCGCATCGCCGCCCGCGCGCTCGCATTTGCCGGGCTGGTGCTGCTGGTCGGCTGCGGCGGCTGGCGCGACGAAGGGCGCCCGCCACGCACCGATGATGCGATCACGGTGCCGCCCCAGGCGTCGCTCGTTTCGGTGCCGGTCGAGGCCGATCTCGGCAATCTCGCGCGCGCGATGGAGCGGCAGGTGCCGCGCCGCCTGTGGAGCATCGACGAGAAGGACCAGGTCTGCGTCGCCAGCGAGATGGTCGATCTCGGCATCGCCAAGGTCAAGACACCCAAGATCAAGTGCCGCATCGTCGGGGAAGTCACGCGGGGAGCAATCTCCGTCGCGGGGTCGGGCCAGCGCATCCGTCTGTCGATCCCGATCACCGCGGTGGTGCGCGCAGAGGATATCGCCGGCATCCTGAAGCGCGAGACCGCGACCGCGCGCGCGATGGTGCATGCCGATGTGAAGCTGGACCTTGCGCGCGACTGGACCCCGCGCGGCACGCTCGACCTCAGCTATTCGTGGACCTCCGAGCCGCATATCGAGTTCCTCGGCCAGAAGATCCGCTTCACCCGGGAAGCCGAGCGCGAACTCGCGCCGATCATCGCCAGGCTCGAACGCGAGCTGCCCGGCGAGCTGGGCAGGCTCGAGCTGCGCCGCCAGATCGAGAAGGCCTGGGCCTCGGCCTTTACCTCGGTGGTGCTCAACGAGCGCAACCCCGAGGTGTGGATGCGCATCACCCCGCGCGAGCTGCAATATGGCGGGTACGAGATCGTGCAGGGCAGGCTCAGGCTGAAGCTCGGCATGCGCGCGCTCACCGAAACCTATGTCGGCAAGAAGCCCCGCCCGCGCAGGCCGATCGCGCTACCGCCGATGCAGAAGCTCGAGGCTGACACCGGCGAGCTGGCCTTCTTCCTCCCCGTATTCGGCGATTATCGCGAGTTGCAGCCGGTGCTGCTCGAGGCGCTGCAGAAGCGCGCGCGCCGGCCCTTCGTGGTGCCCGGGCTTAACCCGGTCGACGCGACCTTCAAGGCGGCAACGATCTACGGCACCAACGGCGGCAAGATCGCCGTGGGACTCACCTTCAGTGCGCATGAACGCGGCAGCAAGACGCCGACGACGGGCACCGTCTGGATGACGGGCAAGCCGGTCAATGCCGAGGATTCGCGGCGCGTCGGCTTCGAGGATTTCGAGGTCACCGGCACCACCGACATGACCGGCGGCGACCTGATCCTCGACATGATCAACGCGCCCGGCGTCGCGCCGATGGTGGCAGAGATGCTCGCGCAGAATTTCGAGCGCGATTATGCCGAACTGCTCGGCAAGATCGATGCGGCGATCGAGACCAAGCGCACCGGCGACCTGATCATCCACGCCAAGGTAAAGCGCGCGAAGACCGGACAGCTTCAGGCGGCCGGGGCCGGGCTTTACCTGCCGGTCTGGGCGAGCGGCACGGCGAGCGTCACCATTCAGCCCTGACCGGCGTCGCTCAGCCCTTCAACCGCGCGGCGTGCCAGCGCAGGTGATCCTCCATGAAGGTGGAGATGAAATAATAGCTGTGGTCATAGCCCGGCTGCATCCGCAGCGTCAGGTCAATGCCCGCCCTGTCGCAAGCCTCGGCGAGCAGCTGCGGCTTGAGCTGTTCGGCCAGGAAGCTGTCGGCATCGCCCTGATCGACCAGCAGCGCGGGCACGCGCGCGCCATCCTCGATCAGCGCGACCGCATCGTGCTTGCGCCACGCGGCGCGGTCCTCGCCCAGATAGCCGGTCAGCGCCTTGACGCCCCAGGGCACCTGCGAGGGCGCGACGATCGGCGCAAAGGCCGAGACCGCACGAAACCGCTCGGCATGCGTCAGCCCGATGGTCAGCGCGCCATGGCCACCCATCGAATGGCCCATGATCGACTGGCGCGTCAGGTCCGCCGGGAAGCAGTCGCCGATGATCTCGGGCAGTTCCTCGGTGATATAGCTCCACATCCTGTAGTGCTGCGCAAACGGGTCCTCGGTCGCATCGACGTAGAAGCCTGCCCCCAGGCCGAAATCGTACGCACCTTCTGGGTCATCCGCGACGCCCTCGCCCCTCGGGCTGGTATCAGGCGCGACGAAGATCAGGCCGAGCTCGGCACAGGCCCGGCGGAAATCGCCCTTTTCGGTGACATTGGCGTGGGTGCAGGTGAGGCCCGAAAGATACCAGACCACCGGCAGCTTCGCGCCCTCTTCATGATCGGGCACGAAGACCGAGAAGGTCATGTCGGTGCCGGTGGCCTCCGAGGCATGGCGCAGCACCGCCTGTTCGCCGCCGAAGCTCTTGGCCGACGAGATGGTTTCGACAGCGACCGGCATCAGAACACCACCACCGAGCGGATCGACTTGCCCGCATGCATCAGGTCGAATGCGGTGTTGATCTCTTCCAGTCCCATGACATGCGTGATCATCGGGTCGATCTCGATCTTGCCCTGCATGTACATGTCGACGATCTTGGGCACGTCGGTGCGGCCCTTCGCGCCGCCGAACGCGGTGCCGCGCCAATTGCGCCCGGTGACCAGCTGGAACGGCCGCGTCGCGATTTCCTTGCCGGCCTCGGCCACCCCGATGATGATCGAGGTTCCCCAGCCGCGATGGCATGCCTCGAGCGCGGTGCGCATCACCTCGGTATTGCCCGTCGCGTCGAAGGTATAGTCCGCGCCGCCATCGGTCATCTCGACGATCTTGGCGACGACATCCTCGCGGCTCATGCCCTTGCTGTTCAGGAACGCGGTCATGCCGAACTTGCGGCCCCATTCCTCGCGATCGGGATTGATATCGACACCGATGATCCTGTCCGCACCCGCCAGCCGCGCACCCTGAATGACGTTGAGGCCGATGCCGCCCAGGCCGAACACCACGACATTGTCGCCGACCTGGACCTTGGCGGTGTTGATGACCGCACCGACCCCGGTGGTGACACCGCAGCCGATATAGCAGCTGGTCTGGAACGGCGCGTCCTCGCGAATTTTGGCGACCGCGATCTCGGGCAGCACGGTGAAGTTCGAGAAGGTCGAGCAGCCCATGTAATGGTAGATCGGCTGGCCCTTGTAGCTGAACCGGGTGGTACCGTCGGGCATCAGCCCCTTGCCCTGGGTCGCGCGGATCGCGGTGCACAGGTTGGTCTTGCCCGAAAGGCAGCTTTTGCACTGGCGGCATTCGGGGGTGTAGAGCGGGATGACATGATCGCCCGGCTTGACCGACGTCACGCCCGCGCCGACCTCGCGCACGATCCCGGCGCCTTCATGGCCGAGCACGCTGGGGAAGATTCCCTCGCTGTCGAATCCGTCGAGCGTATAGGCATCGGTATGGCAGATGCCCGTCGCCATGATCTCGACCAGAACCTCGCCCGCCTTGGGACCTTCCAGGTCGAGCTCGACGATTTCCAGCGGCTTCTTCGCTTCAAAGGCAACGGCGGCACGGGTCTTCATGGGTCGCAGACTTTCTGTTGATGGGGTCGCAGCGCCTCTAGCACCCTCGCGTGCCTGCGTTAACCCCGCAACGGGACGGTGGGGTGGAAGAAATGCTCAGCTTCGTCTGGCGCTTGGCGCATCCGGGCCTATATTGCGCAAAACCTGATGCGCGGCATGGCTCGCGCGTCTATGGACGGGTCGATGCTGCTCAACCTCAGCCAGGCGAATTTCCGCAATGACGATGATGCCGCGCGGCTGGCCGCGCTGCGCGCCTATCAATTGACCCCCGACGATCCCGATAACGGCCTTTATGCCGATCTGGTCGGGCTGGCCCGGTCGCTGGGCGGCACCGAAACCGCGTTCATCTCGATCGTCGAGCAGGATCGGCAATGGTTCAAGGCGTCGCAGGGGCTCGACGTGACCGAAACGCCGCGCTCGATCGCCTTTTGCGACCATGCCATCCGCCAGAGCGAGGTGATGGTGGTGCCCGATGCGCTGGCCGATCCGCGCTTCGCCGACAACCCGCTGGTCACCGGCCATCCGCATATCCGCTTCTATGCCGGCGCCCCGATCATCAACGGCGATGGCTTTGCGCTGGGCACGATCTGCCTGTCCGACAGCCGGCCGCGTGAAGCTTTCGAGGGTACCGAGCAGCTCGCCGCGCTTGCCCGTCAGGTCGCGGCGCTGCTCGAGCTGCGCAAGCAGCTGATCCACCAGCAGCTCGCTGCCGACCTTGCCGCCGATCAGCGCGACCGGTTGTGGGACTCGTCGCTCGACATGATGCTCATCACCACCACCGACGGGCTGCTGGTGGCGGGCAATCCGGCCTGGGAAAAGGCGTTCGGCCCGGTTCCCGGCGACGGCAAGGGCCATATCCGCGACTATTTCGCCAGTCCCGATGAGGCCGAAGTGGTCCAGCTTGCCAGCGGCCAGACCGACGTCCAGCTCGAGCGCGAGATGCGCGGGCGCGACGGCCAGCAGATCTATGCCAGCTGGAGCCTGGCGCGCGAGGGCGAGCTGATCTTCGGCATCGCGCGCGACATTACCCGCGCCCGCGCCGCCGAGGCGCAGCTGGCGCAGGTGCAGCGGATGGAATCGATCGGCCAGCTGACCGGCGGCATCGCGCATGATTTCAACAATCTGCTCACCATCATCTCGGGCAATCTCGATATCGCGCAGAAGCGCATCGCCACAGGCCAGGTCGACCGCGCCGAGGCCGCCATAGCCAACGCGCGCGACGGGGCGAGCCGCGCCGCCAACCTGACCCAGCGCCTGCTCGCCTATGCCCGGCGCCAGTCGCTCACCCCGACGCTGATCAAGCCGACCGAACTCATCCGCGATCTCGAACCGCTCGCAGCCCAAGCGCTCGACGAACGCCACGAGCTCGCGGTCGACTGCCCCGACAGCCTGTGGCCGATCACCGTCGATGCCAGCCAGCTGGAAAATGCGCTGCTGAACCTCGTGGTCAACGCGCGCGATGCCATGGACCAACCGGGCACGATCACCATCCACGCCGCCAACGCGCTGCGCAACGAGGAGGACATGGCCGACGGGCACGACGCGCCGCCGGGCCGCTATGTCCGCTTCTGCGTCAACGATACCGGATCGGGCATTCCGGCCGATATCGCCGCGCATATCTTCGAGCCGTTCTTCACCACCAAGGAGATCGGCAAGGGCACCGGGCTCGGCCTCAGCCAGGTGCAGGGCTTTGTCGCGCAATCGGGCGGGTTCGTCACGCTGAAGACCGCGCCCGGCGAAGGCACGACGTTGAGCCTGTGGCTGCCGGTCACGGCAGATGCGTTCGACGACCTGCCCGGCCGCGATGGCACCGGCGATGCCGAGGCGATGTGTCGCGCGGGCTGCACGATCCTTCTCGCCGAAGACAATGCGGCATTGCGCGCGCATGTCAGCGACGTGCTGCAGGAAGCCGGTTTCCGCGTTGTCGAGGCCGAGGACGGTCAGGCCGCGCTCGACATGATGCGCGCCGCCGAGGAGCGCCCCGATCTGCTGCTGAGCGACATCACCATGCCGCGGCTCGACGGCAAGGCGCTCGCCGCAGAAGTGCACCAGTCCTGGCCCGAAATCCCGATCGTGCTGATGACCGGCTATGCCGGCGGCGCGATCGACAGCTGCCCGTACAATGTGCTGATCACCAAGCCGTTCGCGCCGGATGATCTGGTGGCTTTGGTGCGGCGAACGCTCGCCGCCGCACCGGCAGCCTGATCGGAAAAGGTCAGCCGACCACGCCCGCCGAGGCGAGCAGCGCCAGCGTGAGCAGATCGCCCGCGGTCGAGGACATCGAGGCGATCTGCACCGGCTTTTCCATGCCGATCAGCATCGGGCCGATCATCGCATCGCCACCCAGTTCGCGCAGCAGCTTGGCCGAGAGATTGGCCGATTGCAGTCCGGGCATGATCAGCACATTGGCCGGTGCCGACAGGCGGCAGAACGGATAATTGGCCATCAGCTTCGGGTTGAGCGCGACATCGGGCGACATCTCGCCTTCATATTCGAACGCGACCCCGCGCTGGTCGAGAATGCTCACCGCATCGCGGATATTGTCGAGCCAGCGTCCCGAGGGATTGCCGAAATTCGAATAGGACAGGAACGCGACGCGCGGCTCGTGCCCCAGCCGCCGAGCGACATGCGCGGTATTTTCCGCGATGCACGCCAGTTCCTCGGCATCGGGGCGTTCGTTGACCGTGGTATCGGCCAGGAACACGGTATGGCTCTTGCCGACCATGACATGGATGCCGAACGGCGTCTGGCCCGGCTTGGGATCGAGCACGCGGCGGATTTCGCGCATCGACTGGCCGAAGGTGCGGGTGATGCCGGTCAGCATCGCATCGGCCTCGCCCAGATGGAGCAGCGCCGAACCGAAGATGTTGCGGTCCTGATTGACCATGCGCTTGACGTCGCGCTTCAGATAGCCGCGCCGCTGCAGCCGTTCGTAGAGCACGTCGACCATGTGCGGCACCAGCGGCGAGTTGGTGCTGTTGTGCACCTCGAACGCCATCGGATCGTCGACCGCCAGTTCCTTCAGCTTGTCGCGCACGCGCTGCTCGCGGCCGACCAGCACCGGCGTGCCATAGCCGCCATCGCGGAACTGGATGGCAGCGCGCAGCACCACCTCCTCCTCCGCCTCGGCAAAGACGACGCGCTTGGGATTGGCACGCGCATCGCTGTACACCTGGGTCAGCACCGCGGTGGTCGGGTTGAGCCTCGACTTGAGCGAATGGCGATAGGCCGCCATGTCCTCGATGCGCTTCTGCGCGACGCCGGTGTCCATCGCCGCCTGCGCCACTGCCGCCGAAACCCGCTCCATCAGGCGCGGATCGAACGGGGCGGGAATGATGTAATCGACGCCGAATTTCTGCGTCGCGCCGCCATAGGCCGCCGCCACCTCTTCGGGCACCTGCTCGCGCGCGAGTTCGGCAATCGCCTTGGCGGCCGCGATCTTCATCTCCTCGTTGATCGCCGTCGCGCGCACGTCGAGCGCGCCGCGGAAGATGAACGGGAAGCCGAGCACGTTGTTGACCTGGTTCGGATAATCCGACCGGCCGGTGGCGATGATCGCATCGGGCCGCGCCGCCTTGGCATCGGGCGGGGTGATTTCCGGATCGGGATTGGCCATGGCGAAGATGATCGGCTGCGGTGCCATCTTCATCACCATGTCGGGCTTCAATGCGCCAGCGGCCGAAAGCCCGAGGAAGATGTCCGCCCCGTCGAGCGCCTCTTCGAGCGTGCGCCGGTCGGTCTTGGCGGCATGCGCCGACTTCCACTGGTCCAGATCGTCGCGGCCCTGATAGATCACGCCCGAACGGTCGCACATCAGCACGTTGTCGTGCGGTACGCCCATCGCCTTGATCAGCTCGGTGCACGCGATCGCTGCAGCGCCCGCGCCGTTGACCACCATCTTCACGTCCTTGAGCTCGCGCCCGGTCAGATAGCAGGCGTTGAGCAGGCCAGCGGCGGAAATGATCGCGGTGCCATGCTGGTCATCGTGCATGACCGGGATGTTCATCCGCTCCTTCAGCGCCTGTTCGATGATGAAACAGGCCGGCGCCCCGATATCCTCGAGGTTGATCCCGCCGAAGCTGGGTTCGAGCAGCTCGACGCATTCGATAAAGCGGTCGACATCCTCGGTATTCACCTCGATATCGATCGAGTCCACATCGGCGAAGCGCTTGAACAGCACCGCCTTGCCTTCCATCACCGGCTTGGAGGCAAGCGCACCGAGATTGCCCAGACCCAGGATCGCGGTACCGTTCGAGATGACGGCCACCAGATTGCCCTTGGCGGTATAGTCATAGGCGGTCGCCGGGTCCTCGGCGATCGCGCGCACCGGCACGGCCACGCCCGGCGAATAGGCGAGGCTCAGGTCGCGCTGCGTCGCCATCGGCTTCGAGGCGATGATCTCGATCTTGCCGGGACGCCCCGCCGAATGGAAGTGCAGCGCCTCGCGCTCGGTGAACTGGACGTTGCTCTTATCGCTCATCGACAGGCCCTTGTCTGGCGAACGCATGGGCTGCGTCCGCTGGTTGATCGAAATGTGTTCTGCCGCTTGCCCGGCCCGATGGTTTGATGACGCCCCGCTGGGTCTTGCATAGACGTGACCGCAAGCGTTGGGCAAGCCTTGACGCTACGAAATGTTGCGCAGCATGGCGCTTCAGCCATGGTCCTCGCCGCGCAGCGCGGCCGCGACCAGGTCGGGCCGCTGGAACAGCAGCATACGCCCGGTGCCGGGTACGATCGCGGCGCGCGAACCCGGCCAGAGCCCCTGCCAATAGGGCACGGAATCGGATGCGGCGTACATCGTGTCCTCGGCCCCGCACAGGATCGTGATACGGCTGCCATCAGCGAGCGGGCGCACCGTATCATGCGGTTCGCAGCGCGCGATGGCGAGGAAGCCCGCCCCGCCCTGCATCGCGCTCTGCTGGGTCGAACGGACATAGGCGGCGAGGATATCGCGATCGGCCAGCGTGGCGCGGTCCGCTTCCGATCCGCCGACCACCTGCAGCACCAGCCGCTCGACCGTGCGTGCCGAGGCGCGGCGCGACAGGTGCGTGGCGAGCGGCGCGACCAGCCCGGGGCGCGAATAGACCAGCCGCTTGACATGGCCCTGCAACCCGCCGAGCCGGCCGTCGGCCAGCGGCGGCGGCTCGGGGTTGAGCACTACCGCGCGGTCAAAGCGGTCGGCATGCTGCACCGCGAAATGCGCCAGCACCATCGTGCCGCCGCGCGCAAGAATGCACGTCCGGGCGATCCCCAGCGCATCGAGGATCTCCAGGATATCGCGCATGTTGTGGTCGAGATAATCGCCCTCGATCATCGAGGTGAGGCCGAAGCCGGGCCGGTCGAGCGTGATCGGGCGGACGCCGCCGGCCTGCAGCGCGGCGATCGCCTTTGCAGGCAGGTGCCGCCCGGTGGTTGCGGTGTGCAGGCAGATGAGCGGGATGCCGTCGCGCGGCCCGTGATCGGCAAAGGCGATGCGCCCCGGCCGGTCGCGGCGCGGTAGCAGCCGCAGCGGTTCGGCGCCGCGCGTTGCCACCGACAGGTCGATATCGGTCGCATCGGCGAGGGCCGCCACTGCCTGGATATGCCCGACCAGCGTGGTCAGCTGCACCACGGATTGCAGCTCGCACTGCGCGAAGATCGCCTTCAGCTCCGACTTGACGATGTTGACCGACAGCCCCAGCCGCAGCGCGCATTCCTCGCGCGTCAGCCCGCGCGCGATCGTGTCGGCGATGCGTGCCTGGCGTTCGGACAGCCCGAAGATATCGCGCAGCACCGGCTCGATCGCGAGATCGCCGGGCTGCTCGCCGCTCTCGATCTGCAGGCACAGCGCGACGAACTCGCCTTGGCGGTGGCAGCCCGCCTTGGCCATCGCGGACTTGATCGCATCGCGCCCGGTCTCATAGCCGATGCCCTCCATCCGCGCCGCCTCGCGCACATCGCCGCCGCGCACCAAGGCTTCGGCCATGCTGACCTCGCGCGCGGAAAAGCCGAACAGCCGCGCCGCTGTCGCCAGCCCGCGCGGTTGCAGCGTCGGCGGCAGATGCGCGACCAGCGCATAGCAGGCCTCGCCGCGTTCGAGCGCGCGGCGCACCTCGGCTGCCAGCGGCCAGTGGCGCGCGGCGGCGAGCGGGGCGGCGGCCACCGCGATGAACTTGCCCCGGTCCTCGAGCAGGTACGACACGCTCGCGCGCCCCGCTCTCAGCGCGCCGAGCTCTGCCCGGCCGCGGTTGAGCGGCGCGGCCCAGGCGGCAAAGGCCGGGTCGGCGATCACGATCGCGCCGTCGGCGTCGCAGGCGGCCGAGGCATAGGCGCGCGGATTGACGAAGGCGGGGCCCGCAGGCGCGCGATCGGCATCGTGCATCAGCGCTTCGGCCAGCGCCTCGGGCGCTTCGGCAAGCACCGCGCCAAAGCCTTCACTATCCTCGTGCAGCATGTCGAGCGGATTATGCGCATCGTCCGCAGCGCGGAAGCGTTCCAGAAAGCGCTGAGCGCGGGACATGGGCATGCCCTCCTGCCTTTGGCGCGACCCCCCGGCAGGGACAATGTGTCGAAAGGCCCGCGCCGAGGCAAGCCCCGGCGCGGCAAGGGCTCTAGCTCGGCACGCTGGGGGATGGAGCGGATTCTGGCGGAGCGGCCACGGTCAGGTCCATCTGCTCGAACCGGGTGCGGCCACCCCGCTGGCGGATCAGCGACTGGCCGGGGATGATGAAATCGGCCGTCAGCGTGTAGCGCTCGACCCGCTGCCGCCCCTGCATGTCACCAGGATCGGCTGCGGGCGTGTAGCGGCGCTGGGCAATGGTCTTGAGCAGCGGTGCCGCCCAGACCGCCCTGGGCGACCCGCGCAGAACCTCCACGTCGCTGACCCGGCCATCGGGCTCCACGGTAAAGCCGATATCGACCCAGCGCAGCGGCGTGCCCCCGCCCGATCGGCGGTCACCCGTGCGGGGCGCGATCGATTCCATCGCCGGAGCGCCATCGGGCTCGGGCATCCGCGGAGCCCATAGCAGCACCGGACCGCCGCGCTTGAGGTCATCGCCGAGGCTTGCGATCAGCGCTTCGACCGCATCCGAACCGCCATCCTTGACCGTCAGCCGAAGCCGCAGGATCTGCGCAGCCTTGCGCAGGCCATCGCCGTTGGGAGCCGCGTTGGCGACTACCGAATCGAGAACCGAAAGGGCCTCCTTTTCACGCCTCAGCCGGTAGAGCATATTGGCCCGGCCCAGATCGGCGCGCATCGCGACCAGCGGCTGGCCTGCCGCCCGGGCATCGTCGGCCAGGAAACGGAGCCGGTCCATGGTGTGCAGGGTGCCGAAATTGTGCGCCTGCGCCGCGATCATCCGCATGCGCGCCATCAGGGCATTGGCGGATTGGGGCGCATGATCGCCGAGCAGCCGGCTCGCCTCTGCCGTCGCGCGCAGTGCCTCGCGCTGATCGCCATAATGCCAGGCGACCGTCGCACGCGCCGTCTGAAGTTCGGCCACCGCGAAGGGGTCGCTGTCTGCAGCAGTCCTGGTCCGCGACACCGACCGTCCCAGCACCTTGCGCGCATCATGATATTGCCCGTTCCGGAACTGCGCCTCGGCATAGCGGACCGTGGCGATCACGTCCTCGCGCACGGTGCATCCGCCCGCCTCGCAGCGTTCCATCGCAGCCTTGAGATCGGCGAGTTTCGCCCCGACCACGACGATCTCGTCGCGCTGGAGTGGGCCGGGGTTCGCGGCAGCGGGGTTGAGGGCGGCTGGGCTTTGCGCTAGCCCGGCAGTGGAAAGCATCAATAGCCCAGTGGCAGCAAACAGACGGGTGGCCATCCGGTACTCCATCGCAAGAACAACTCCCAGTCGGAAGATTAACACTGGTATCGGAGAAGCCATAGCGAATAAATCTGTGCACGATGATAGAAACGGCCCCAATCGCCGTCATAATGGAGAGATAAATGCCGCTCGTCCTTACTGAAATCGAAGACGCTGTCGCCATCGTGACGCTGAACCGGCCCGAGGCGATGAATGCGCTGTCCAAGGCCTTGCGCGCCGAACTGGCCGAGGCGATGCTGGCCGTGGCGCACGACGATGCGGTGCGCGCGGTGGTGCTGACCGGGGCGGGGCAGCGCGCGTTCACCGCCGGGCTCGACCTCAAGGAACTGGGCGCGAGCACCGAGGGGCTGGGCGCGGCCAACGCCACCGACCCGCGCGACAATCCGGTCAAGGCGGTCGAGCAATGCGCCAAGCCGGTGATCGGCGCGATCAACGGCGTCGCGATTACCGGCGGCTTCGAACTCGCGCTCGCCTGCGACGTGCTGATCGCATCGACCAATGCCCGCTTTGCCGATACCCATGCCCGGGTCGGCATCATGCCCGGCTGGGGTCTGTCGCAGAAGCTTTCGCGGATGATCGGCATCTCGCGCGCCAAGGAGCTGTCGTTCACCGGCAATTTCCTCGATGCCGACACCGCCGAGCGCTGGGGGCTGGTCAATCGCGTGGTCGAGCCGGACGGGCTGCTCCCCGCCGCCACCGCGCTGGCGCGCGACATGGCGAATATCGATCCCGCCATGCTCGCCGCCTACAAGAGGCTGATCGACGACGGCTATGCGATGAGCTTCGGACAGGGCCTTGCCCTAGAGGCGGAGCGGTCAACCGCCGCCAATGGTCAGGTCGCGCCGGAATCGGTCGAGCAGGCGCGGCTGGCGGTAATGGCGCGCGGACGAGCGCAGAGCTGACGCCGCTTTAACCGAACGATTAAATAGCGATTGACGTTTACGTCAACGCGGCGCTAGACCTTGGTGCACTGCCGCGCGGCATGAATCGCGCGGCCGAGAATTCACCGGAGAGAAGCCATGTCGCTCGATGCCCTTGCCCGCACCGCCTATACCGCCGATCACGAGGCCTTCCGCCAGACCGTGCGCCGCTTCATGCAGGAAGAGGTCGCGCCCAATGCGGTGAAATGGGACGAGGAAAAGATCGTTCCACGTGAAATCTGGCCCAAGGCTGGCGAGCTCGGCATGCTGTGCCCGACCGTGCCGGAAGAATATGGCGGCCTGGGCCTCGACTTCGGCTATAACGCCATCGTCAACGAGGAAGCGGCGTATTTCGGCGGATCGCCGCTCGGCTTCTCGTTGCAGTCGGACATCGTGGTCAACTATCTCGTCCAGTACGGTTCCGAAGAGCAGAAGCAGAAATGGCTGCCGCGCCTCGTTTCGGGCGAGACGATCACCGCGATCGCGATGACCGAGCCGGGCACGGGATCGGACCTTCAGGGCATCCGCACCACCGCCCGCAAGGATGGCAACCATTATGTCATCAACGGATCGAAGACCTATATCACCAACGGCCAGAATGCCGACCTGATCCTGGTCTGCGCCAAGACCGATACCGAGGTGCAGCCCGCCTGGAAGGGCGTGTCGATCATCCTGGTCGAAGCCGATCGCGAGGGCTTTGCGCGCGGCCGCAACCTCGACAAGATCGGCCAGGACGCTGCCGACACGTCGGAGCTGTTCTTCAACGACGTGCGCGTGCCGATGACCAACTGCCTCGGCGAAGAAGGCAAGGGCTTCATCTATCTGATGAGCGAGCTGCCGCAGGAGCGCCTGTCGATCGCCGTCTCGGCCCAGGCTTCGGCACAGAAGGCCTATGACGATACCGTCGCGTTCGTGAAGGACCGCAAGGCCTTCGGCAAGACGGTGTTCGATTTCCAGAACACCCGCTTCGTGCTCGCAGACCTCAAGACCAAGCTGCAGGTCGGCTGGGCGCATCTCGACTGGGCGCTCAACCGCCACGCCAAGAAGGAACTGACGGCGGTCGAGGGCGCGGCCGCCAAGCTGTGGCACACCGAATTGCAGTGGGAAATCATGGACAAGTGCCTCCAGCTGCACGGCGGCGCCGGTTACATGAACGAATATCCGATCGCCCGGGCCTGGCGCGGTGCGCGCGTGACGCGCATCTTCGGCGGCACCAACGAGATCATGAAGGAACTGATCGGCCGTTCGCTCTGAGCAGCTGACCAGGAACCATCGAATGCCCAAAGCAGAAGCCTGGCAGCGCGATCCGGAGAGCTATCCGTTCAGCACGGTCACCGAAACGCGCTTCCAGGATCTGGACCCGCTCGGCCATATCAACAATGTCGCGATGGCGGCGCTGTTCGAGAATGGCCGGGTGCGGTTCAACCGCAATCTGGGGCTCGAACGCCGTCAGCCGGGCGAGCGCTGGCTGATCGCGGCGGTCTCGATCGATTATGTCGCCGAAGCGCATTTCCCCGATCCAGTCGAGGTGATGAGCGGCATCGGGCGGATCGGCTCGTCGAGCTGGGACATCTATTCGGCCGCCTTTCAGCAGGGCGTGTGCGTCGCGACCTGCGTCTCGACGCTCGTGCTGACCGACAAGAACGGGCCCAAACCGATCCCCGAGCCGTTGCGCAAGCGCTACGAAGAGCTGTTCGTGCGCAAGCCGGGATGAGAAAAGGGCCAGAGCATCGCTGCTCCGGCCCTTTCGTCCTTACCAGTAAGGCTGGACCTGCCAGTAATTGTAGACGCTCGACTGATAGTCGCGGTCATAGGCGCGGTCACGATCGCTTTCGGAAAAGCGCGGCGCGTCCTTGAGCTGGTCGGCGGTCACGTTGACCAGATAGCCGCCAAGATCGGTGTCATAGCTGAGCTTCGACCAAGGCAGGCTGTGCAGTTCGCTGCCGATGCCCAGAAAGCCGCCGACCGAGACGATGACGTCGGTGACGCGCCCTTCGCGCTTGCTGATCAGCATGTTGGTGACGGTGCCGATCTTCTCGCGATCCGCGCCATAGACCGCGGTGCCATCGACGCGGTCGCTCGAGATGGTGTCATAGCCGCGTTCGAGCGTGCTGTCGGTCATGTTCATGGGGGTTCTCCTCGTGCTGTCCGCCGGTTCGCCGCTTCCGTTGGGGAATGGGGCGCTGACCGGGCCATGAGGCGGTTTGGGGGGCGGCCCGGCCAGCAGGGCATCAAGGGTTGAACCCGCAAAGCGTTGCTCGCCTCGTCGCAAATTGCGCTGCCAATACCGATACTTCTGTTTTTCATGGGGCTGGGCTAGGGTTGGGCGACAATCGCGCGGGGACCAATGCCCCGGAGGGGATGATGGGTGACGCTGGAGCCTGATCACGAGCATGCGGATGGCAGTTTGCGCGACTGGATGCAGTCGGGTCTGTTCGCGGGCGTCGACCAGGCGGCGATCGACGCGCTGAGCGACCGCGCCCACCGGCTCGAGCTGCCAGCCGGCAACATTCTGGTGCGCCAGGGCGATCCTGCCGATTCGCTCTATTTCCTCGAGACCGGCCGCTTGCGCGTGCTGATCGAGACGCCGACCGGCAACAAGGCGGTGGCGCAGATCGAGGCGGGCGAGCCGGTGGGCGAACTCGCCTTTTTTGGCGGTGGCACGCGCACCGCGACGCTGCAGGCGAGCCGCGACAGCGTGGTGATGGTGCTCGACCGCGCGAGCTACGACGCCGTGGTCGCCGCCTATCCGCAGCTCGTCCCTGCCATCCTCACCGCCGTGACCCAGCGGCTTGCCGCAGTCACCGCCAAGACCCCGCCGATGGAGGCGCGGCTGCCGCGCGTCATCGCGGTGGTGCCATGCGGGTCGAGCCGGGTCGATCCGGCGCTGCTCGGCCGCCTGACCGATGCCATTCGCAAGACGGTGCCCGACGATCGTCAGGTGATGCTGGTGCGCGAAAGCGACGTGCCGCCCGGCCCCGCCAGCGCCTATCAGGCCTGGCTGCGCGAGCACGAGGCGCGGCGCGGCTATCTGCTGATCGATGCCTCGGGCGATCCCGAATGGGGCTCGCTGGTGTGCCGCAATGCCGACGGCCTCCTGATGATCGCCGAATCAGGCGCGAATCCGGCGATGAACCCGCTCGAACAGGCGGGCTGCGCGGCGATCGAACCACCCAATCGCACCTTGCTCGTCCTCCGCGCCGAGTCCGGGCAGCCGATCCGCGGCACCGCCGCCTGGCTGACCGGGCGCGATCCGCATCTGCACCACCACATGGCGCTCGACAGCGAGGCCGATTTCCGCCGCGTCGCGCGCTTCCTTACCGGACGCGCGGTGGGGCTGGTGCTCGCGGGTGGCGGCGCGCTGGGCTGCGCGCATCTGGGCATCGTGCGCGGGTTGCAGCGCTCGGGCGTGCCGATCGACCTGATCGGCGGCACCAGCGCGGGCGCGGCGATGGGCGCGGCGATCGCGCAAGGACTGTCGGTCGACCAGACGCTCGACCAGATGGAGGCGATGTTCATCGGCGCCAAGGCGATGCGGCGGTTTACCGTGCCGATCCATTCGCTGCTCGACCCCGCCGTGTTCGATGCCGAGCTCGAGGCGCGCTACGGCAATGCCGATATTGCCGACCAGCCGATCAATTTCTTCGCGATCTCCACCAACCTGTCGACCAACGACCTGCACGTCCATCGGCGCGGGGCGCTCTGGCACGCGGTGCGGGCCTCGGGATCGCTGCCGACCATCCTGCCGCCGTTCATCGATACCGACGGCAATATCCTGGTCGATGGCGGCGTGCTCGACAATGTGCCCGTCGTGACGATGCGCGCGCTCAAGTCCGGCCCCAATATCGTCGTGACGCTGGGCGAGGCGGGGCAGGTCTGGCGGATCAAGGCCGCGTACCAGTCGCTGAGAAGGCGCGGGCAGCTGATCCGCGACCTGCTGCTGCGGCGCAAGTCGGACAGCGATTTCCCCTCGATCGTCGAGATCATGCAGCGTTCGATGGTGGTGGCGAGCCGCATCGCTTCGCGGTCGATGCTGCGCGAGGGCGACATCTTGTTGAGCCCGCCGATCGTGCAAGGCATGCAGATTCTCGACTGGCATCTGGGGCGCAAGCAGGCCGAGCAGGCGGCGCATTATGCCGAGCAGCAGGTCGCGTCGTATCCGGACCTGCGCGCGCTGGCCGATCCGCCGGGCTGATCGTCAGCTGGTAGGATCAAGCCTTTCCGCAACCTCTTCGGTCTTGCGCTGCGGGAGCGCGGTCATGCCCAGGATGAACATCGCAAAGCACAGGCAGATCGCGTTGGGGATGATCAAGGCCCATTCGCCCTTGAGCAGCCCGAAGGTCGTCCAGGCGAGAAACGCGAGGCTGGTCAGCGCGAACATGCCCAGCGACAAGCCCTCGGTCGAGCGATCGCGGATGATCTTCCACGCCTGCGGGGTGAAGCTCGCCACCGAGGCGCACGCGCCCACGGTGCCGACAACGGAAATCCAGTCGAGGGTCATGATAGCTCCAGGGGTTCGAGCGCCAGGCGGCTGCGGTTGAGAGAATTGGGAAGTTCATTGGCCATGAAGCGCGCCACCGCCTCGCGCACGTCGCAGCGCAGGTCGAACAGTTCGCCGCCATTGCGCGCGCTCATCAGTACGCGCAGTTCGAGAATGTCAGCGGTCATGTCGGTCACCTGGAGCAGCGCGACGCGGCCATCCCACAGCCGGTGCCCGCGCACCGCGTCGAGCGCGACCTTGCGCACGCTCTCGACATCGGCGGCATGATCGGCATGGATCATCACCGTGCCCAGCAGATGGCTGGTCTGCAGCGTCCAGTTCTCGATCGGCTCCTCGAGCAGCTTCGAGACCGGAATGACCAGGCGGCGGTCGTCCCAGATCTTCAGCACGACATAGGTGAGCGTGATCCGTTCGACCCGGCCCCATTCGCCGCGATAGACCAGCACATCGTCGATCCGCACCGGCTCGGTAAAGGCAAGCTGGATGCCCGCGACCAGGTTCTTGAGCAGCGGCTGCGCGGCGACGCCGAAGGCCAAGCCGGCGAGGCCCGCCGAGGCGACCAGCGCAACACCGATCTCTCGTACCGCCGGAATCTTGAGCAGCAACAGGCCGATGCTGACCAGCCCGACGATGACAATCGCGATGCGGGCGAGAATGTCCGCGCGCGTTCGCCTGCGCCGCGCGGCGAGATTGTCCTCGGCGCTGACATCGGATCGCGCTTCGATATAGCCATGGACGAAACGGATGATCGCGATGACCAGCCAGCCCCAGAGCAGCGGCATGATCACCCGCACCGCGCCGGTCAGCGCGGCGGCGGCCTCGTCACCGCGCACCGCCAGGCTGTCGGTGCCGAGCAGCACCAGCGCGACCATGATCCAGCGCGAAGGCTGGCGGATCGAGGAAACCAGGGCCTCGTCCTGCAGCGTGCTGGTGCGCCGCGCGATGCGGTTGGCGATCGCCATGACGACGGCATGTGCAACCAGCGCAACCGCAACCATTGCCGCAGCCAGCGCGGGCGTGCGCAGCATTTCCCAGATTTCGGATTGGTCCATCAAGGGGTAACGGCGCACGCCCGATCGGGTTCAGCCATGGGTTCAGAAAAGCGGCTGATAATTGACCTGGTCGGCCAGTTCCTCGCGATCGAGGATCTCGAGACGGCAATTGACGAGGCGGATGACGCCGTCGGCGCGCATCTGCTGCAGCGTCCGGTTGACGTGCACCGACGAGATGCCGACGAGATCGGCGAGCAGTTCCTGGGTCAGCGGCATGTGATAGCTGTCGGCCTCGCCCTGGCCGCGCATCGCCAGCCGTTCGCCCAGCTCGAGGAACAGATGCGCCATGCGCTCATAGGCGCTCAGGCAGCCGAGGCGGAAGATGCTGTTCTCGAGCTGGCGCTCGATCAGCGCGCATTCCAGCTCGACCACGTCCGATTCGGGCAGCGAGCCGAACTCGATCAGCTGCAGACGGCTGATCGACATCACCGCGTGGTAGAAGCTGGGCTGGTTGCTGCGCCAGACGCCGATGATCTCGCCGGGCAGATACAGGTTGGTCAGCTGGCGCCGACCGTCAAAGGTGATGCGATATCCCGCCGCCCAGCCTTCCAGGACGAGTCGCGGCCGGACGACGGTGTCGCCCTGCTGGATGAAATCGCAGCGCGGCTCGATGGAACTGGGGGAGTGGCGGGGTTGAGACGGAAACGCGATCGGCAAGCTCGCATGGATGTTCATGATTACGGTGTCTCTCTGCTAGGTCCCTCCACTCGCACCCTTTCAGTTGGCTGAACGCCCGTCCTTATACTGGTATATGTTAGTGCCGGATTCGCGACGAGATGAAAAAAAGGGGGGGCGAAATGCCCCCCAAGTGTCTGAATTACCGCCAGAATTAACCCATGTTAAGTCTTGGGCTTCTCGGTCTTGCCCAGGCCGGAGGGCGAGTTGGACGCGCTGGCACCATCGCGCTCGTCATCCTGCCGGTTCTTCGAGCGCCATTCGCTGAACTCCTGGTCGAACTGGCTCTGGCGCTGCTGGTTGAAGCGGTCATAGTCGCTGTCGAGCTGCTCGATCTGCTTCTGGCGCCAGCTCGAATAATGCGGGTCGTGCTGGTGCCGGTGTCCCGAGCTGTCGCCCTGCTGGCCCCAACCTTGCAGTCCGCCGCCCTGCTGGTTCTGGCCGCCCTGGAAGGACTGACCATAGCCACGCTGGCTGCCTCCACCGGACTGGCCGCCATAGCCACCGCCCGACTGGCCCCAGTTGCTGCCATTGCCGCCCTGCTGGTCATAGCCGCTGGGCTGGCCATAGCCCTGATTCGACTGACCATAGCCCTGGCCCGACTGGCCATAGCCCGACGAACGGTTCTGCTGGCCCTGGCCTGCGCCGCCCCAGCCGCCACCTTGGGCGAAGCCGCCGACCTGGGCATAGTCCTGACCCGACTGGCCGAAGCCGCTGCCGCCGCCCTGGCCCGAGCCCCCACCGCCATATTGCGCGGGATCGGCGAAATGGCCGCCATGCTGCCAGTTGCTGCCCCCCTGCTGGTGCGACTGGCCCGACGAGCCGGACTGGCCCCAGCCGCCGCCCTGGTTGTTGCCGCCCTGCTGGCCGCGCTGGTAATCACCCTGCCCGCGCTGGCCCCAGTTATCGCCCTGCTGCTGGTGGGGCTGGCCCTGCCCGGCATAGCCGGATTGATGGCTCGCCGAGCGCGCATAGTCGTTTTCCTGTCGGCGCTGACCTTGCTGATTGCTGTCACTGTCGTTCCAGTTCTGATTGTTATCAGCCACTTGAGACTTCCTTTCCTGCATTGCGGTTGCGCTTCTCGGGGAAGCAGAAGCGCTCCGGACCGCTGCGGCCATTGTCAGGACGCAGGATGGCAGCGGCCCTTGCACAGGTTAGGAACGGCGCGGCTCGTCGCACCGCTCGCCGCAAATCAGCTTCCGACGATCACCCCTCCATTGGGGTGCAGCACCTGCCCGCTCATGTAACTCGAATCCTCGCAGGCGAGGAACAGGAAGCACGGCGCGACCTCGTTCGGCTGGCCGGGGCGTCCCATCGGGGTCGATTCGCCGAAATGCTCGAGCTTCTCCTCGCTCGCGCCGCCGCAGGGGTTGAGGGGAGTCCAGATCGGTCCCGGCGCGACGCCGTTCACGCGGATGCCCTTTTCGACCAGATTCTGCGACAGGCTGCGCGTGAACGCGGTGATCGCACCCTTGGTCGCCGAATAGTCGAGCAGCTCGTCCGCGCCCTTGTACATCGTCACCGAGGTGCAGTTGATGATTGTCGCGCCGGATTTGAGATGCGGCATCGCGGCCTGGACCATGTAGAACATGCCATAGACATTGGTCTGGAAGGTGCGCTTGAGCTGCTTGTCCGAAATGTCGGTAATCTCCTTGTCGGGATGCTGCTCGCCGGCATTGTTCACCAGAATGTCGATCTGGCCGAACGTGCGGATGGCAAGGTCGATGACCTCGCGGCAATGGTCGCGCTCGCCGATATCGCCCGCGATGATCACCGCCTTGCCGCCTTCTTCCTCGACCATCTCGGCCGTGGCCTCGGCATCGGTGTCCTCCTCGAGATAGCTGATCACGACATTCGCGCCCTCGCGCGCGAACAGCACCGCCACCGCGCGGCCGATCCCCGAATCGCCGCCGGTGACGACCGCGACCTTGCCCTCAAGCCGACCCGAACCGGGATAGCGCGGCTGCCATTCGGGCTTGGGGTCGAGCTCGGCCTCGAGGCCGGGCAGTTCGGCTTCCTGCATCTTCGATACGGCCTTGGTCTTGGTCATGGGGAAGATCCTTTGATGAGGGGAGGGTGCGTGCCCGGCTCAACCCAGGGTCACGTCGAGAAACATCATGATCGCCAAACCCGCCATCAGCGCAGGGGTTGCCGACCCGTGCTCGATCCGGCGGCTGGTTCCGGGGATGATGTCAGCCATCACGACGAACAGCATCGCGCCGGCCGAAAAGCCCAGCGCCCAGGGAAGCGCAGCGGTCGAGGTCTGGACGATGGCGACGCCGATCGCCCCGCCGAACGGTTCGATGAGCCCGGTCATGAGCGCCGCGAGAATGCAGCGCGCGCGGCTCCATCCCAAGGTCGAGAGCGCGGCCGCCACCGCCATCCCTTCCGGAATGTTCTGGATGCCGATGCCAAGCGCGGTCGCCCAGCCCAGGCTGGCATCGCCCGACATGAAGCTGACGCCGACCGCAGTGCCTTCGGGGATGTTGTGCAATGTCACCGCGAGGATGAACAGCAGGATGCGCCGATGTTCGGCATCGTCGGCAAGCCAGCCGGGCAGCTTCGCCAGCCGGGCGCGCGCGATCCGATCGATGCCGCGGCCGAGCTGCGCCATCGCCAGCGCACCGAGCAGCACCGCGCCGATTACGATCACCGCCGCCATCTCGCGCGACGATCCGGTGGCCTCGGCCCGCGCGATGCCGGGGATGATCAGCGAAAAGAACGCGGCCGCGATCATCACCCCGGCGGCAAAACCCATCAGCAGGTTCTGCCGCCGGGCATCGGGCGCGCGCCCGAGCATGACCACCACCCCGCCCAAGCCGATGGATGAACTGGCGATCCTGGGCATCGTCACGTCAGGCTCAGACCTGCTTCATGCCGAGTTCGGCACCGGTGACCGGATCGACCGTGGGGTCCGATGCGGTGCGCTCGGCCATCGCCATGACGGTGCGCAGCTGGTCCTTGGGCAGTTCGACCTCGGCGGTGCCGTCGCCGCCATCGACCGGACCATGCGCCTCGAGATCGTCGATCCGCTGCCACTGGTCGCCGCTGTTCCACGGGCCTTCGGTATCGCCGGGGCCGGTCGACGCGTTGACATAGAGCGAATCATAATCACCCATCGCGCCAAGCTTACCCGGCGGGAAATTGTCCGCGATCGTGTAGAGCGCCTTTTCGAACGACTTCTGATGGGCGATTTCGCGCGTCATCAGAAAGCCCAGCGCATCCTTGATGCCCGGATCATCGGTGACGTTGATCAGCCGCTCGTAGACGATCTTGGCGCGCGATTCGGCGGCGATGTTGCTGCGCAGATCACAGGTCGGGTCGCCGCGCGAATCGACATAGGCCGCGGTCCATGGCACGCCCGACGAGTTGGTGAGCGCGGGGCCGCCGCCATAGAGGATCGCCTGGGTGTGGCTGTTGCCGCCGGCGGTGAGCGAGCGGTACAGGTCCGCCTCCTCCAGCGCGGCTTCGGCCAGATCGCCCTTCGCGCCCTTGTTGAGCATCGCGACGATCGATCCGATCACCTCGAGATGGCTCAGCTCCTCGGTGGCGATGTCGAGCAGCATGTCCTTGCGGCCGGGGTCCTCCTCGGCCAGGCCCTGCGTGAAATAGCGCATCGCGGCGGCAAGCTCGCCATCGGGGCCGCCGAACTGTTCGAGCAGCAGCGAACCGAGCACCGGGTTGGGCTCGGACACGCGGACGGTATATTGCAGGCGTTTGTTATGGGTGAACATGCTGGGGTTCCTTGGGAAAAGGGCACGCCCCGGACCGCGACGATCCGGGGCTTGCGATCAGGTGGCGGTGGTCGTGGGATGCGCCGTCGTCACGGTGGCGGCATTGCCGACACGCTCGTCGCGGCGCAGCGTGCGCGGGATGGTGTTGTGCTTCGGCGCAGGCAGCGCGAGCGTGATCAGCGCACCGATCAGCGGCACGCCCATGATCCACAAGGGCAGCAGCGGAAAGCCGAGAAAATAGGTCATGGCGGGGTCTCCATCATCGCCGGGGCGGGGTGTCCCGGCAGGATGGCGCAAGGCTGGGCCTCGATCGGTCCGCGCCCAATAACATGGGTCAGCTTCCCCCAAATTGGCCGGAAGCGCGGGGCCTCACCTATGTAAGATTGCCGGGAGCCACGCTCGGCTAGGTGCCGGATCAGTCCGCTAGCGACACGCCCGTCCGTTCCAGGACCGGCGGCCACCTTCGATCCGGAGATACCCGATGCACCGCCCGTTCCAGCACAGCCAGACCCCTGCCCTTTCGGCGCGCCCGGTGATCGTCTGTTTCTCGCACCTTCGCTGGGACCTGGTGTTCCAGCGGCCGCAGCACATCATGACCCGTCTCGCCGGCCAGTTCGACGTGACCTATTGGGAGGAGCCGCACTTCGATGCGGCGTGCGATTCTCCCCGGCTCGACCGCAGCAGCGTCGAAGGCGGGGTGACGCGGCTGGTTCCGGTGCTGCCCGAAGGGCTGGACGGCACCGCCATCGATCGGGCGCTAGGCGCGTTGCTCGAGGCCGAGGTCGCAGGGCACCGGGGGCCTCTGGTCTTCTGGTACTATACCCCGATGATGCTGGCGTTCAGCGCCGGCCTGCAGCCCGATTTCACCGTCTATGACTGCATGGACGAGCTCGCCAATTTCGCCTTCGCGCCCGCCGATATCGCCCAACGCGAGGCGAGCCTGATGGCGCGTGCCGACCTGGTGCTGTGCGGCGGACGCAGCCTGTACGAGGCGCGGCGCACCCGCCATCCCAACGTGCACTGCTATCCATCGGGCGTCGACATCGCGCATTTCGCGCGCGATGCGAGGACCACGGCAGAGCCCGGGGATCAGGCGCATCTGCCGCGCCCGCGCCTCGGCTTTTATGGCGTGATCGACGAGCGCATGGACCTCGCGCTGCTCGCCGAGCTCGCGGCGCTGCGCCCCGACTGGGCGTTCGTGATGATCGGCCCGGTGGTCAAGATCAGCCCCGACGATCTGCCCCGCGCGGCCAATATCCATTGGCTGGGCGGGCGCGATTATGCGCGGCTGCCCGATTATGCCGTGCACTGGGACATCGCGCTGATGCCCTTCGCGCTCAACGCCTCGACGCGCTTTATCAGCCCGACCAAGACGCCCGAATACATGGCGAGCGGGCTGCCCGTCGTCTCGACCCCAATCGCCGATGTCGTCACCACTTACGGCGCGCTCGGCAGCATCCGCATTGCGGGCGATGCGCGCGGCTTCGTCTCGGCCTGCGAGGCTTTGCTCTGCGCCGATTCGCGCACCCGCGCCGCGTGGAAGGCCGAGGCGCAAACGTGCCTTGCCGACAAGAGCTGGGACGGCACCGTCGCCCGCATCGCGCGCCAGCTGCAGGACGGTCTCTTCGCGCGGCAGGTCGCGCGGATTTCGAGCGCACGGCCGGCGAACTGCGCGCGTCATTACGACGTGCTCGTCGTCGGCGCGGGCTTCGCCGGTGCGGTCATGGCCGAGCGGATTGCTTCGGGATCGGGCAAGTCGGTGCTGGTCATCGACAAGCGGCCGCATGTCGCGGGCAATGCCTATGACCATCACGACGATGCGGGCATCCTGGTCCACAAATACGGGCCGCATATCTTCCACACCAACAGCCGCGACATTCTCGACTATCTGTCGCGCTTCACCGGCTGGCGGCCCTATGAGCATCGCGTGCTCGCCTATGTCGACGGCCAGCTGGTGCCGATGCCGATCAACCGGACCACGCTCAATGCGCTCTACGGCATGAACCTCGAGACCGAGGAGGAGGCCGCCGCGTATCTGCAATCGGTCGCGATCGATGTCGGCGAGGTGCGCAATTCGCGCGATACCGTGGTGTCGCAGGTGGGACAGGACCTCTATGCCAAGTTCTTCGAAGGCTATACCCGCAAGCAATGGGGCGTCGATCCGCGCGAGCTCGACAAGTCCGTCGCGGCGCGCGTGCCGGCACGGACGAATACCGATGACCGATATTTTACCGATGCGCATCAGTGCATGCCCGACAAGGGCTATACCAGGATGTTTCGCAAGATGCTGAACCACCCGCAGATCGACGTGCTGACCGGCCAGGGCTATGACGATCTGCCCGAGACGATCAGCTGGGACCATCTGGTCTGGACCGGACCGATCGACGAATATTTCCACCATCGCCTCGGGCATCTGCCCTATCGTTCGCTGCGCTTCGAGCACGAGACGCTGCCCCAGGAACAGGTGCAGCCGGTCGCGACGGTCAACTATCCGGATTATGACGTGCCCTATACCCGCATCACCGAGTTCAAGCATCTGACCGGGCAGCAGGCCGAGGTGACCAGCATCATGCGCGAATATCCTGCGGACGAGGGCGATCCCTACTATCCGGTGCCCAATCCGGCGGCGCAGGACATGTACCGGCGCTATGCGGCGCTGGCGCGCGATTGCCCGGAGGTGACCTTTGTCGGGCGGCTCGCCACCTATCGCTATTACAATATGGACCAGATCGTCGGCCAGGCGCTGGCGACCTGGCGCAGGCTCGATGCGCGCTGGCGGCTCGAATCGCTCTCGACCCTGGGTGTGGTGGCCGCCGAATGAAGCATGTTGCCGAGCTCGAACCGGCCGCGATCCGCCGCGTTTCCGCCCCGCATCCCGAACGGGACTGGGTGCGGTGCGCTGCCAACGCGCCCTATTTCCAGACCGAATCGGGCGCGGCCTGGGCACCGGTCGGGCATAACGAGGCTATCACCTGGCCGCATCTCGCGCCGCTCTATCGCCGGCAGGATGTCGCATCGGTCGACCGGCATTTCGCCGCGCTGAAAGCGAGCGGGGTCAATTGCCTGCGCCTGATGCTCGATTACAACCAAGTCCGCTACCGCCATCTGGAAAGCCGCTGCGGCCATTTCAGCCCGGCGATGGTGCGGCTGTGGGACGATCTGATCCAGCTCGGCGAGCGGCACGACATCCGCTTCCTGCTCACCCCGTTCGACACCTTCTTCATGGCGCGGCGCTGGAAGACGCACCCTTATGCGCAGGCGACCGGCGGCCCGTGCAAGTCGCCGCGCCACATGTTCACCTGCGAAGCCACGCGCGCAGCGATCATCAACCGGCTGCTGTTCGCCACCCGCCGCTGGGGGCACAGCCAGGCGGTGTTCGGCTGGGACCTGTGGAACGAGATCGACAGCTTCTATGCCGGCGGCGACATGGCGGCGGTGCACGATTTTGTCGGCGAGGTTTCGGCAGCGCTACGGGCCGAGGAGCTGCGCGTGCATGGCCGCAGCCATCCGCAGACGGTGTCGGTCTATCTCCCCAACCTGCTGCTCCGCCCCGATCTGGGCGAAGTGATCTTCCGCCACCCCTCGCTCGATTTCGCCAGCGTGCACCTGTACGAAAAGGGCACGATCGACCATCCGCGCGGTACGCTCGCGCCGGCCGAGGCGACCGCGCGGCTGATGACGGCGGCGGTCGAGCAATGCCCGGTCGATCGCCCGCTGCTCGATACCGAGCACGGCCCGATCCATGCCTTCAAGGACCGGCACATCACGCTGCCGGACGATTTCGACACCGAGCTGTTCCGTCGCATGCAATGGGCGCATCTGGCGAGCGGCGGCGCAGGCGGCGGCATGCGCTGGCCCTATCGCCACCCGCATGTGCTGCTGCCCGCGATGCACGAGGCGCAGGGCGTGCTTGCGCGCTTCCTGCCGCTGATCGACTGGTCGGACTTCCGCCGCCAGCCGCTCGGCGAACGGTTGCGCGCACCGGGCTTCGATGGCCTTGCGACCGGCTGCGGCGACGCCCATCAGGCGATCGTGGTGCTGATGGCCAATCGCGCGCAATGCGGCCATGCATCGACGCTCGACATTCAGGGCCTGGAGCCCGGCGTGTACAGCGTCACCCAGGTCGACACGCTGACCGGCGAGGCGGAAACCGCGCAGCTCCAGACGATGCAGGACGGCACATTGACGGTGCTGGCGGGCGGCACCGGGCAGGATATCGCGCTGGCAATCACGCGCGCCAGCTAGGAAAGGCTGCGGTCCTTAGCTGTGCGCAGCCCGATCGCGAGCGCGGCGAGCGTGACCATGTTGCGGATGTCGCGCCGCGGCCGCTCGCCGTAATCGACGCGATAGACCCAGGACTGGTCGGGCACAGCCACGCCGATATGCGCGACGCCCGCGCCCTCGCTTTCGTCAGGGTCCGAGGCGCCGGCAAAGCCGGTGATCGCGAGCGAAAGCTGCGCATCGGCAAGGCACAGGCTGTTCTCGGCGAGCGCGCGCGCCACCGGTTCGCTCACCGCGCCCTGCTCGTCGATCAGCCCCGGATCGATGCCCAGCATGTCGTGCTTGGCCGCGACCGAATAGCAGACGTAGCCCCGGTCGAGGCAATGGCTCAGCCCCTCGACATCGGTGAGAAGCGACGACAGGAAGCCGCCGGTGCAGCTTTCCGCCGTCGCCAGCTTCCATTCCATCCGGTCGAGCATCGCGAGCAGCGCCCGCGCCGCCGATTTCAGCTGGCCATGGTCGGGCACCACACGTTCGTCGCGCTCCTGTTCGGGCGCTTCGCTCATGCCCGGCCCGTGCGTTCAGCTCGCCAGCGCGACCAGTTCGGGCCGGGGCAGGCCTTCGGCCTTGGCCTGGGCGAGCAGTCGCTGCTTCAGCTCGGCCATCTGCCCGCCCAATGCGACCAGGTCGATCTCAGCCTTGCGCACCTGCGCAAAGATGCTGCCGCGCTGGCGCTCCTCCTCATAGACATGGTGCTCGACCTGCTCCTTCAGCACGCTGACCTTGGCGTCATAATAGGCGTCCGAGGGCGTGCCCTGTTGCAGCGAGAGGATCAGCGTCTTGGCGCTGTCATGCTCGACCTGCGCCTCGTCCATCATGTCGTCGTCGACCGCCTCGCGGATCGCAGGATAGAAGACCTGTTCCTCGACCATCGCGTGGATGGTCAGCTCCTGGCAGATCTGCTGCACGATCTTCTGCTGCGCTGCCTCACCGCGCGCATTGTCGTATTTCTCGAACAAGGCTTCCACCGTGCGGTGATCGTCGGCGAGCATCTGCAACGCGTCGCGGCTTTCCTTCTGGGCCATGTCTCTCTCCTTTGTCGAACGGGTCAGGCGAGAATCAGCCCGGCCATGTTCATCTCGCGGCTGAGCTTCCTGTTCTCCTCGTCGCTCAGGCGCTCGCGCAGCGCGGGGAACAGCTCTTGCTCTTCCTGGCGCATATGCTCCTCGAGCGCGCTGCGCAGGCGGCCGAGCGTCTCGCCGAATGCTAGATCGCCCTTGTCCATATGG
The DNA here is from genome assembly GCF_001556365.1 of Blastomonas sp. CCH1-A6. Classification (NCBI taxonomy): domain Bacteria; kingdom Pseudomonadati; phylum Pseudomonadota; class Alphaproteobacteria; order Sphingomonadales; family Blastomonadaceae; genus Blastomonas; species Blastomonas sp. CCH1-A6. The sequence goes on from NZ_LSIS01000317.1 coordinate 70,634, forward strand.
CCGAGTTCGTAGAGCATCGCCTTGACCTCGCCATGGTCGCTGTTGAGCGATTTCGCCGCCTCGTCCTCGCCGCCCTGGGCCAGCACGGGATAGATCACATTCTCTTCCTGCATCGCGTGCTTGGTGATCATGTGCTTTAGGTTCATCAGCAGCATGGCGCGGCGATCGGTCTGCTCGGGCGAGAGCTGTTCAAGCTTGTCGATCACGGCCAGCGTCGCCTTGTGCTCCTTGATCAGCCCTTCGCACCAGTCCTGCGCCATGGCAGTCGGGGCCTGGACCGCCATCTTGCGGCCGATATTGGCGATCGCCGCCACGCCTGCGGTGAGCAGCAAGCCCTTGACCGAGCTGCTCAGGATCGAGCTACCGCCCTGTCCATTGGGGGTGCGTCCATTGTGCGTTCGTGAATGGGCCATGGCTATTCCTCTCGATGGGGGCCGCCGATTCGGGGAGGGGGCGGCTTCGGACCCTGTGTCGCGCAGCTGCGAACAACCCACACCGGCCTATGTTAGCGCCCCGCGCAATTGCCGCGCCTAGTCCTTGCAGCCTCATTTTCGAGGAGGACGGAGCCATGACCAACAAGAAGCGTATCCCCGACGACATGGAAGCGCGGACCGGCAAGGGCGGTGCGGGGGAATCGGGTGGCGGCGCCTATCCCAACCCGCATACCGGCAAGGAGCTGCGCGGCGAAAAACGGGGTTTCATCGAAGGTGGACAGAGCGAGAACCGCTATTACGGGCCGAAAGATGCGCAAGGCAATGCCGCCAAGAATGCCGGGCGCGACGATCTGGCAGGCGACAAGGACCATGAGGGCATGTGATCTGCCCGGCGCGCCTGCCCGATGAGCAAGGAAGGCGCGCTGGTCTTCACGACCGACGACATGCCCGGCATCACCCGCAAGCGGCGCGGCAAGGGCTTCAGCTATCATGACAACAAGGGCAGGCTGATCCGCGACAAGGCGGTGCGTAAGCGCATCGACAGCCTCGCCATTCCGCCGGCCTATGAGCAGGTGTGGATCTGTCCCGACCCGAACGGCCATCTGCAGGCGACCGGGCGCGATGCGCGCGGGCGCAAGCAGTTTCGTTATCACCCCGCTTATCGCGAGCAGCAGGAGGCGGCCAAGTTCGCGCGGCTTGCCAGTTTCGGCGCCAAGCTTCCCGCGATCCGCGAACGGGTGGAGAAGGATATTTCCTCAAAGGGAACATCGCGCACCTGCGTGATGGCGACGATCATCCACCTGCTCGACTGCACCGCGATCCGCATCGGCAATGCGCTGTACGCCAAGCAGAACCGCTCCTATGGCCTGACGACGCTGCACTGCCGCCATGTCGCGCTCCAGGCCTCCGAAATCCGATTCCGCTTCAACGGCAAGAGCGGGCGCAAATGGGACGTGTCCTTGCGCCACCGGCGCGTCGCCAAGGTGCTGCGCGGCCTGCAGGAGCTGCCCGGACAGCAGCTCTTCCGGTACAGGGATGGTGACGAGCTGCGCAGCGTCACCTCGGACGATATCAACGCCTATCTGCGCGAGATCGGCGGCGAGGATTTTTCGGCCAAGGATTTCCGCACCTGGTGCGGCACCGTCACCGCCTGTTCGGCATTGTGCGAGCTGCGCCAGCAGGAACAGCCGCCGGCGACCGAGAAGGCGATCCGCGAGGCAGTGGCGCGCGCCGCCGATGCGCTGGGCAACACGCCGACGATCTGCCGTCAGTCCTATATCCACCCGCAGCTGCTCGAAGCCTATCGCGACGATGACCCGATGTTCCGCCGCACCGACCCGGACGAGGCCGAACCGGCGGTGCTCAAGCTGCTGAAAAAGCGCCGTTGAGGGGAACCTGCACGGCGTTGGCGCGTGTCCCTTGCACACCTTCATGGATGGACCCGAAAAGGAGCCGCAGCCGCGTGCCTGACAGCCTTGTGCATTTGATCGTCCCCGCCGAGACCCATCAGGAGGCGAGGCCATTGGCGCTGCTGCTCGATTTTGACGGGACACTGGTCGAGATCGGCGACACGCCCGATGCTGTCGCGATCAGCCCGGCGATGGCCGACACGCTGGCCGAGGCGTCGCGCACCCTGGCCGGCCGCATCGCGGTGGTCAGCGGCCGCTCGCTCGAACAGCTGCACCACTTGCTGCCTCCCGCACTGGCAGGCGGCGTGATCGCGGCCAGCCATGGCCAGGAGCTGAGCGTCGACGGTGCGGTCCAGGCCCCTCGCCCCACACGGCTTTTCGCCGATCTCGCCTTCGAGGCGGCACTGCATTTCGAGGACTTTCCCGGGATCGTCATCGAGGAGAAGAGCTTCGGACTGGGTGTGCACTACCGATTGATGCCGCAGTTGCGCGACCGGGCGGAGCAATGGGCGATGGCCCAGGCCGCGTCGCACGGGCTGATCGTGCAGCAGGGCGACATGGTGTTCGAACTGCGACCCGGCGGATCGGACAAGGGCGATGCGGTGCGCGCCATCATGGCGCTGGATCGCTTTGCCGGGAGCGTGCCGGTGTTCATCGGCGATGATCTGACCGACATTCCTGCGTTTGAGGCGACGCGCGCGCTGGGCGGCCAGGCGATCAGCGTCGGCTCGCGCACGGCCGATCACAGCGACGAGCGTCTCGACAGCGTCGAGGGCGTGCGTCGGCGTATCGCGGCGCTGATCGCGTGAGTGCGGCGATGAAGGACGCCATGAACCTCTGGCCCATCGGCAATTGCGAGATCGCCGCTCTGGTCGATCCCAATGCGCGCATCGCGTGGGGATGCCTGCCGCGCTTCGATGGCGACCCGGTGTTCTGCTCGCTGCTCGAGCCGAAGCAGGACCATGGCTTTTGGGACATCGTGCTCGAGAATTGCGCGCATACCGAGCAGCACTATATCCGCAACACCCCCGTGCTGGTCACGCGCATGTCGTGCAATGCGGGCAATGTCATCGAGGTCATCGATTTCATGCCGCGCTTCCCGCGTCATGGCCGCATGTTCCGCCCGGTGGCGATCGCGCGCATCGTCCGCGTGATCAGCGGGTCCCCCCGCATCTCGGTCCGGCTGCGCCCCGCTTATGCCTGGGGCGAGGGTTCGCCCCGGCTCACATCGGGCTCCAATCACATACGCTATATCCTGGGCGAGCAGGTCCAGCGATTGACCTCGAACGCCCCTTTGGGGTGGATCCGGGACGAGCGCATGTTCAGGGCAGAACGCGACCTCTATTTCTATTTCGGCCCCGACGAGGGGTTCGACGCGCAGCTAGAGGCGCGGATGGAAGCGATGTTGGACGAGACCGTCTCGACCTGGCAGCACTGGGTGCGCGGGCTCAACCTGCCGCTCGAATGGCAGGAGGCGGTGATCCGGTCTGCGATCACGCTGAAGCTGTGCCAGTACGAGCAGACCGGCGCGATCGTCGCGGCGCTGACCACGTCGCTGCCCGAACATGCCGATTCGGGGCGCAACTGGGACTATCGCTTCTGCTGGATCCGCGATGCCTATTTCACCGTGCAGGCGCTCAACCGGCTCGGCGCGCTCGACGTGCTCGAATCCTACCTGCATTACTTACGCAACATCGTCGATGCGGCGCGCGGCGGGCATATCCAGCCGCTCTACGGCATCGGCGGCGAGGCAACGCTGACCGAGCATGACATGCCCGGCCTTGCCGGTTTTGCCGGCATGGGCCCGGTGCGGTCGGGCAACCAGGCCTATGAGCAGATCCAGCACGACGCCTATGGCCAGATCGTGCTGTCGAGCGTGCAGGCGTTTTTCGACCAGCGGCTGCTGCGCCAGGCGACGGTGCAGGATTTCGAGGCGCTCGAAGTCGTCGGCCACCGCGCCTTTGCGATGTTCAACGAACCCGATGCGGGCCTATGGGAGCTGCGCACCCGCGCGCATGTGCATACCTATTCCGCCGCGATGTGCTGGGCGGCGTGCGATCGGCTCGCCAATGCGGCAGGCGCGATCGGACGGCCCAAGGCGGCGATGTTCTGGGGCGAACGCGCCGAGCATATCCGCCAGCATATCGACGCCCATGCCTGGAGCCATGCGGGCAACCATTATTCGGCGGTGCTCGGCGAACGCACGCTCGATGCCAGCCTGTTGCAGCTGCTCGACCTCAAGTTCATCCGCGCCGACGATCCGCGCTTCATCGCGACGCTCGATGCGATCGAGGGCGGTCTGCGCCGGGGCAGCCATATGCTGCGCTATGCCGATGAGGACGATTTCGGGCCGCCGCAATCGGCGTTCAACGTATGCACCTTCTGGTTGATCGAGGCGCTGCACGCCACCGGCCGCTATGGCGATGCGCGCGCGCTGTTCGAGGAAATGCTGAGCCGGCGCACCCCTGCCGGGCTGCTGTCCGAAGATATCGACCCCAGCACAGGCGCGCTGTGGGGCAATTACCCGCAAACCTATTCGCTGGTGGGGCTGATCCAGTGCGCAGGCCTGCTCTCCCGGCCCTGGAGTGACGCACGATGAACCGTCTGATCTGCATATCCAACCGCGTCCAGGCCGCCAATGGCGGCGCGAGCAGCAACCGCGGCGGGCTGGCGGTCGCGCTGTCCGCCGCGCTGCGCGAAAGCAACGGCATCTGGTTCGGCTGGTCGGGCGAGCAGACCGACCATTTCACCGGCCAGATCAGCTTCCGTCGCCAGGACGGGGTCGCCACCGCGACGATCGACCTGGAGGCGCAGGATATCGAGGAATATTATAACGGCTTTGCCAACCGCACTTTGTGGCCGCTCTTCCACTACCGGCTCGATCTGACCGAGATCGCGCGCGACTTTGCCGGGGGCTACGCCCGCGTCAATCAGCGCTTTGCCGAGACGGTGGCGCCGCTGATCGAGCCCGACGACATGATCTGGGTGCACGATTATCACTTGATGCCGCTCGGCCAGCGCTTGCGCGAGCGCGGCTTTGCCAACCGGCTCGGCTTCTTCCTGCACACCCCCTGGCCGCCCGCCAGCCTGATGATGTCGCTGCCCGGCCATCGCGAGCTGGTGAAGAGCCTGCTCAGCTATGACGTGATCGGCTTTCACACCGACGAATGGCGCGCCTCGTTCATCGACTATATTGTCACGCATCTCGGCGCCGAGCTCGACGGCGATCATGCGCTGCTCGACGGGCGATCGACCCGGCTGCTGATCTGCCCGATCGGGCTCGATACCGCCGAATTCACCTCGGCGCTGGGCACGCCCGCCGCGCGCGATGCCGAACAGCGGCTGATCACCAGCGCGGTCGGACGGCAGGTGATCGTGGGCGTCGACCGGCTCGATTATTCCAAGGGGCTGCAGGAGCGCTTCCTCGCCTATGAGCAGCTGCTCGCCACCCGGCCCGAATTGCGCGAGAAGCTGTTCCTGCTGCAGATCGCGCCGCCCTCGCGCGGCGACGTGCCGAGCTATCAGCAGATCCGCGCAGAGCTCAACGCGCTGTCGGGCGGGATCAACGGCGAGTTCGCCTCGATCGACTGGGTGCCGGTGCGCTATGTCAACAAGGGCTATGCGCGCGAGGAGCTGTTCGGGATCTACCGCGCCTCGCGCGTCGGGCTGGTCACGCCCTTGCGCGACGGGATGAACCTGGTCGCCAAGGAATATGTCGCGGCGCAGGACCCCGAGGACCCCGGCGTGCTGGTGCTTTCGCGCTTTGCCGGAGCCTCGGTGCAGCTCGATGCCGCGCTGATCATCAACCCGCACAGCAGCGAGGACATGGCCGATGCCATCGCGCGCGCGCTCACCATGCCGCTCGAGGAACGCCGCGAGCGGCATGCCGCGATGCTCGCTTCGGTGGTCAAGCAGGACGTGCGCTGGTGGAGCGCGCGCTTCATCGCCGCGCTGCAACCGCCCCAGCCCAGCGAGGACCGGCCCCGGCTTGCGCTCGCCGGGGGCAAGGGCTGAGTTTCCTCGCCGCAAAAAAATGGCGACCCGAAGGCCGCCAGTGAGGTGGAGAGAAGAAGCGGTTCCCCGCTTATTGATCGGTGGTGGAGCCGGTCGCGCGCGGGGCGCGGTTGGTGCTGGCCGATTCGCCCGCCGCAGCCGGATTGCCGTCCTGCATCGCGCCGCTGCGGTTGCCGGTGCCCACGCCTGCAGTCGTGCCGTTCGCACCGCCGCCATTCTGTTCCAGCCAGTCGTGATGCTTCTGGACCACCGGGATGACCTGCGTCGCGAAGCCCTTGAGCTCGGCATTGTCGCCGCTCTGGGCATAGCCCTGGTGCAGCGCCAGCGCCTTGCGGTGCGCCGCCATCTGCTGGGTCATATACTCGCGGTCAAAGGCCTCGCCCTTGGCCGCCTTCAGCCGGTCGATCATCGCCTGATGCTCGGCATCGAGCCGCGCAGGAGGCTGGGTGCCCAGATTGGCACGCGTCACCACCGCCTTCATGTCCTGCGAGGACTTGGTGTGATCGGTGACCATCATCCGGCCGAAATCCTTGACCGCTTGTGACTGGCCGTTCTTCGCCGCCAGCTCGCCCGCCTGGATCTCGTACATGTCCGAATTCGCCGCCTGCACGACATAGGCTCCGGTCAAGCCCGGCGCGGCCGACATGGCCGGGTCATCGGCGGCGTTGGTCGCCATGTCGCCCTGCTGCATGTCGGCGGCATCGCCATCCG
>NZ_LSIS01000318.1:0-2532 GCF_001556365.1 Blastomonas sp. CCH1-A6
ACCTGATCGATACCCCCGCCGAGATCGTCGATGTCCCGAATGCGCCTGCGCTCGACATCCGCCAGCCCTCGGTCGAATTCCGCAATGTCGATTTCGGCTATGATCCCGACCGGCAGATCCTGCACGGTCTGAGCTTCCGGGTCGAACCGGGCCAGACGCTGGCGCTGGTCGGCCCCTCGGGCGCGGGCAAGTCGACGATCGCGCGGCTGCTCTTCCGCTTCTACGATCCGCAAGCCGGGCAGATCCTGATCGGCGGGCAGGATATCGCCAAGGTGACGCAAGGCTCGCTGCGCGCCGCGCTCGGCATCGTGCCGCAGGATACGGTGCTGTTCAACGACACCATCGGGTATAATATCGGCTATGGCCGCGAGGGCGCGACGCAGGAGGAGATCGAGCGCGCGGCGCATGGCGCGGCAATCGGCCATTTCATCGAATCGCTGCCCAAGGGCTATGAGACCGAGGTCGGCGAGCGCGGGCTCAAGCTGTCGGGGGGCGAGAAGCAGCGCGTCGCGATCGCGCGCACCTTGCTCAAGAACCCGCCGCTGACCATCTTCGACGAGGCGACGAGCGCGCTCGACAGCGCCACCGAGGCCGAGATCCTCGATACGCTGCGCTCGCTGGCCGAAGGGCGCACCACGCTGATCATCGCGCACCGGCTATCGACCGTGACCCATGCCGATACGATCATCGTGCTCGACAAAGGCCAGGTGGCGGAGCAGGGATCACACCGCGAACTGCTGCGCCGCGGCGGGCTCTATGCGGCGATGTGGGAACGCCAGGCGCAGGAACGCGCGAAGGAAGAGGTGGCGGCATGACGATGACGGCGGCAATTCTCGCGGCGCTGGCGCTGCAGGGCGTAGCGCTCGATCCGCCGGTCGAGGCCGAGGCGGCAGAGGTGGAGCAACCGACGCGCACCGGCGCATGGAACGACATGTATGGCGAGCCCCAGCATCCAGGCGCGACCTATCGCGTGCGGCTGTTCGTGCACGCCGCGCAAGCCTGTCTTCATTTTGCCGGCGAAGAGCCCTATGATGCCGAGCGCGCCGAATTCCTGAACGCGATGATGGATGAAAGCTGCGCGGGGCTGAAGGAACGCTATACCGCGATCCTGGCCGATCCGACGACCGACGCGCCATCTCGCGCACTGGTCGAGAAAGCATGGGAGCCGTTTCGTGAGTGACAAGCTTTCCAGGATTTCCGCCCTTGTGCTGGCCGCCGCTCTGCTGACGCTGCCCGCCTGCAAGGACCGCAACCAGTCCGACCGTTCCCCGGTGCAGATGCCGCCGATCCTGGCATCTGCCACCGCCGCCCCTGCTGCCATGAAAGAGAAAAGCATGTTCACTCCGCTTACCGATGATGTTCAGGTTTCGCCGCAGATCACGCTCGATCAGGTGGCGGCGGCAAAGGCGGAAGGCGTGACGTTGATCATCAACAACCGCCCCGATGGCGAGGACCCGAGCGCGCCGCAAAGCGCCGAGATCGAGGCGGCGGCAAGGGCTGCCGGGATCGACTATGTCGCGATTCCCGTCACCCATGCCGGATTCTCGGCCCCGCAGGTCGATGCGATGATCGCGGCGCTGGACAAGGCCGAAGCAAGCGGCGGCAAGGTGCTCGCCTATTGCCGCTCGGGCACGCGCTCGACGCTGCTCTGGTCGCTCGCCCAGGCCAAGCAGGGGCAGAACCCTGCCGAGCTCACCCGCATCGCGGCGCAGGCCGGCTATGACCTGACCCCGATCCGCCCAATGCTCGACGCACTCTCGGGCCAGGCGGACTGAGACAGAATTAGATCCTCCCCCCGGCAAGCTGTGGGAGGATCCCCGGGCTTATGGTTAACCCGATAATAACCATCTTGTGACCATGTTTCCTCGTTCCACCGCGGCGACTCTGCGGTGGCGATGCAAGGAGAATGGGGCATGGCCAGCCATCGCGGCGCGGCATCCGGCAATTCCGCAGCGGCACTCACGCTTGCCGAGCTGCGCGAGTTCGCGAGCTTCTCACCCGCGGCACAGCGCTATATCAAGCGCGCGCTCGATATTGGCCTCGCGCGCGAGGACGCGTTCAAGCGCTGGGCACGAAACGCCGAGGAAACCGCCTCGATCCGCATGCATTATCTGGTCTACCAGGACCTCAAGCTGCTGCGCGGCAATGTGCCCGATGCGCCGCACGAGGACGGGTTCGAGCATTTCATGGCGCTGCTGGTGCGGCTGGCGGCGTTCGATTTGGCGCAGGGCCGGATCGAGAGCTTCTCCGCCTTCCGCTTCCTCTACGAACGGCTGCTCGGGGCCGATGTGCGGCCCTGGCTGCCGTCTGCCTATTGCGCCGCCGCCGCGCTGCCGCAGATCCAGCCCGAACGGCGCAAGATGCTGCTCCAGTCGATCAGCGAGGCCGCCGCTACCGCCCCCGGCTGGTCGCTGCGCGCGCCGGTCTTCTTCCCCGAATGGGTCGAATGGGTGAGCGGCGACGCCGCGCATTGAGGGCTCGGTTCTGAGACCACATCACCGTCACCCCCGCGAAAGCGGGGGTCCCGCTTCT